>JANNCL010000149.1:0-15656 GCA_031386565.1 Candidatus Omnitrophota bacterium | reverse complement strand
CATTGACCATGGATTTATTATTAACCTATCATCGACGGTTGACAATAATTTTATTGTCTTTTTATCCCCCTCCCTTGCCCTCCCCACGGTGGGGGAGGGAAGACATACCAAAGATTTCTCTCAACCTGCTAAACATTTACAACTCAGTGGCAACTTTTTTAATATTCTTGTAACGGGAGGACACAAAGTCCTCCCCTACAAAAACATCCTCTCAATGCACTAAATATTCACACAAAATGCATTCTTTATATGTTTAATATCCTTATCCCCACCTTTAAAAATGATCGATATGACGTCAAAGCGGCAGAACACGTCAACTGTCCCGCGTTTGAATTTCAGGTATACTTGCGCTAACTTGATCAGACGCTGTTGTTTGAAATAGGTCACGGATTCAAAGGGTTGGCCGCATTGAGTGGATAGGCGGGTTTTGACTTCTATGACGACTAACATGTTCTTGTCTTGGGCGATCAAATCGATCTCGCCTAATTGACAGCGGAAATTTCTTTCAATGACCTTATATCCGATACTTTCAAGATATTGGCACGCGGCGTCCTCACCCACCCTTCCAAGTGTTATATTGCTCATAACCCCATCATCGCCTTTAATTGTTCCTGTTCTTTCGATCGTTTCAGGACATTCTTTTGTTCCAACTTGGCATCATCCCTCATCACCCCAAGCGTCTTTGAATAAGACGTGATCATCAATATTTCCTCGTTTAAAGAAACCTTCTCCCTTTCAAGAAAATCGATGCCTTTACGGATGATCCTCTTATAAGCATCTTCCACATTGGGGTGATCGCTGTAGCGGTGTAACCATTCGCTTGCCTCGTTATACTGGTCAAGGGTCTGCGTCAAGGCTAATTGCGACGCAATATCCTCAATATGCCCTGTGCGCTCCAGGTCATTCAAGGAAAGCAAGAACAGGACTTCCAATTGGGTAAACGGCCTTTTAGGCAGCGACAATCCTTTCAATTGTTGATCATCAAAGGTTTTCTGAGTCTTGTAAGTATCGAGCACTGTATTGACCGCCTCCAAATACACAGCATGATTTTCTTTAAAAACCATCCCGATCCTTTTGGCCGGACCGTTCAGCGTTATTCCATCCTTCGTGATCTGCCATGCCGGCAAGATCGCAAGCATCTTGTCCTTACGATCTCCTCTGACATTGAACTTATTGAATAGTTTTCCAAATACATTGCTGTCTGCATAATTAAGATCCTTAAAGGCCGTTGTACTCTGGCAGCTATCCAAAAGACCGGCAATATCATCCCTGTATTCATGCCTCACAAAAAATTTTTCCTCTACACAGTCATACAACGATTGTTTAACCAGCGCATTCATATCCCCCCGATCATTTGATTCCAGATCCTTCAGCCGCTGCTGATCCATGGCATAGCGTAAATAGGCGATCGTTTGAAAATGCTTATATGTATCCGCCTCTGCCGGCGCGCTGTATTCCCATAACAATAGCGGTGAATTTATCATTTGTTTATTGATCGCCGCATGACTTAATTTATTGATCGACCCTTCGATCTCCTTGTTCCTGTCCAAGACCCCGGAGATCATGGGTCGAACATTGTTCTCCTGAAAATGATACGGGACTTTATACACTGAGGTTAACTGCTGATCCGGCTGGTCTGAGGTAAAGATGTCAGCCGCGGCATTGGTTTGTATAAAGAATAAGACCATCAACCACAAGATCATCACTGGCTATCCTTACTTAAGCGCGCAACGGCCTCCTGAGCTTTGACGATCCTATCCATTTTTGCTTTCTGCCAATTTAAATATTCCCTGGCATGCAAAGGACTAGGGTCATTGAGCAGTTCCAATACCGGTTGAGGAGGTTGATAGTACGTCACTTTTCCATCCGCAGCGAATACCGGTTCGCGCCAGTCGAGCAAATGCTTTTCCCGACCTTCCTGCGGCAGTTTAAGTGCTTTAAAATATTCGACAGGCTTTAATTGAAATAAATTATCCGCCCATGCGCAGGAAGGGATAAAGACCAAAATAAAGCTCATAATGATGTAGGTATAGACACGGCGGTTTTGCAGCATTCTGTGAATTTCCAATATATCCATAAATATTTTCCCTCCTTATCAACAGTCTCTCCTTTTGATATTTTGCCCACCCACATCCGCGGATCGGTGCCGGGTTTCATGCACATTTGCACTTCTGGCTCGACCATTTGTATCTTATCTTGCCATTGATCCACCCCATATAAGATCGGGGCTTCCGCCCTATGCCCGCTCAATGCCCCGGCCGCGCTGATACCGCGTAACGCGGTTAACGCCGATGCTATGGCTGGGCTATAGTGATTCACAAATCCTGTCCTTGGGGATAGCGGCCCCCAACTGCCGATAAACTCAGACGGCGTGCTTGTTTCTTTACGCCATTTAGGCTGATCCAGTTCAGAAAGATAACGCAGGCCAACAGTTGTGTTGGTCAATGATCCGCACAGTGCCATTTGTTCCAGTCCTTTAAGGGGAAAATCATAAATGTGCACCTCGTGAAATTGTAAATTACCGGCACTTGACGCATTCAAACCGCCTTTATTGCCGATCGTTTTGATGACCAATGTCGGTTCATAATACGATATCCACACCCCTGGGATATCACCAATCGCGCAAGGGCCATTTTGTTTTAGCTGTAAACACCCTTTGTCTACGCCGGCTGTAGCATGCGCGAGGCTGACCGCATCCCCTTTTAGAACCGACATGATCCCGGCGTTTACATCCTCGGATAAAAAAATGAATGAAATAATTAATAGAATGATCATATCTTCATAATGAAAGCCAAAGCGTAAAATGGAGGAACATTATAATCAGTCGAGATCGTGTGTGCATGCGCTTGATTACCGCCGGCATTGGTTGTTGAGTACGGTTTTAAACTGGCGACACCGGCTGTTTCCGGGTATCGTACCGGACCATTGGTCGTGGCATCATTGATCATCACATCATGATGATGCGACGGCATTTCCGCGATGGTTAGCACATGTGCCCCTGTTTGCCCACCATGATTATGAGCAATACTCCCCCCTTTTTGATCAAGCTCCCCCATGATATTTGTTTTAGCAATGTCATTATCGTCCTGCCTTGCGCCGATAATAAATTTATCCCTTAGATCTGGTGTGCCGTTTTGGCCATCACACAAAACCCACCCCAACGGTATGTCCGCGATCGTCCCGAACCATGCGACAATCACGCCCGCGGCAATGATATTCTTATCACTGACACCCGCGACAACGCTTACTACGTCGCCAGCCGTTGATGCCTGGGATAAGCGGGCATTTAACATGCCGGTCATGTTCAAAGGAACCTTTATCTTAACGGTCATGGTCTTTTCAGCGAAGTCGACCCTATAAGGATAATTCCAGGGGTTATTTAACGACCATAATGGGCTTAAATATCCAAGGGTTTGTAATTGCGTCAGATCATTGGGCCAGGCACGATGTTCAGTGTAATATTTCTGCGCTGCCGTTTGAATGATCCCCACCTCTGTGATCGTTTTTTCAGCGGCCTTGATCTCAATGGCCCGCACCGCCATGGGCAAGAGCCCGGTTGTTAACACCGCGACAATTCCCATGGCAATGGCTAGCTCTACCAGACTATAAGCATCTTTTTTTAGAAAGTTGCGGTCCATGTTGTACTTCCCTCGTCGTAAGCTACTTTGGTAGCGCTGTTACTGAAGTAATTGCTCAACTTTTCCGCTTCACTCTTGCCTAAACTTCCTAAACTAATATCAAAACGCGTATTGTCAGCAGCATTGGTTGAAACACCGAAATCCCCGCCCCAGGGATTTGATTTAGCCGCAACAAAACCATCCGGCAATAATTTGGCTGTTTTAAGAGAATCAACGTTCATCCCCACGAAATTCACCTTACCCAGCGCTAAATAACTCTCCGCCGCGCTGCGCAATGTCTGCACACTATTCGCCGCCGATTGCACCCGCGCATTATCCCGCAAGCCCGCCGACATGGATATCGACAGTATTAAAACGGTCAGCACTGCCAAACCTATGGCCAGTTCAACCAGTGAAAATGCATTTTGTCTTCTTAGGTTTAAGTATTTCATTTTGTTCTCCTTTTGTTTCGCGG
The DNA here is from genome assembly GCA_031386565.1 of Candidatus Omnitrophota bacterium. GTDB lineage: Bacteria > Omnitrophota > Gorgyraeia > Zapsychrales > Fredricksoniimonadaceae > JACQQW01. The sequence continues at coordinate 11,564 of JANNCL010000149.1, read as the reverse complement.
TTATTTCCCTCCCCCCAGTGGGGAGGGTAAGGGAGGGGGGCCTTTCAGCCATTTCACAATTTCCTCAACAACTCCCTTCCTATTTCTTAATACATCATTATTCCAAAACCTTAATACTTTAAATCCTTCTGCCGTTAACCATTGATCACGGATCTTGTCTGGCAAACTCTTAGCATGCTGCCCTCCATCTATTTCAAGCACAATCATTCTTTCAAAACATACAAAATCTACTATGTAATTACCTATCACGGCTTGCCTGCGAAATTTGAAACCTAAATTACTTAGCCGCAATATATACCAAAGCTGTTTTTCTGCTTCGGTTAAGTTATTTCTTAGAAGTCTGGCGGGTTTTGTTAGTCGCTTTTTCAATATCCCCCTCCCCTAGCCCCTCCCACAAGGGGAGGGGAATAATGCTTTAGCCGCCCGCGATCTGATCCAAGCTCCCGTACACGGGAATCAAGAACGCGAAGGCGATGATTACTAAGAAAATGGCACCCATGACGAGTAAAGCAGGTTGTATCAAAAGCACGGCGCGGTCAATGCGTTCGTTTACCCTTTTGTTAAAATAATCCGACAAATTCATGCAATATTCAGGTAAACGCGCCATCTCCTCGCCGCGGCGTATGGTGAAGACCACTACCGATGAAAAGAACACATTAGCCTTCAATGATTCCCACAACGGCATACCGCCAAACAATAAATCACGGCATCCATAGAAATTCCGGCTCACGATGCTTTCATTCAGCTCGTTAAGATCATCAATACACTTAAGGAGCGGCATGCCATTGCGTAGTAAGATCGACAAGTTTAAGAAATAATATGCCAGGTCTGTTTCTTTTGAAATGAGACCAAAAATAGGGATCCGATAGATTACAAACTCATAAAAAAACTTGTACTTACGTATCAACCAAGTAACGGCGCAGACCCCTATTACCGGAACGGACAACAGCATTAAGAAATATTTTTGTACGAACGCGCTCATCGCAATAACAAAACCTGTCGCTCCTTTGATGGATGCCGTATTAGGCAATAGCTGCTTCAATTTTGGTATCACATTCAAGCCCACGAAAAGCATGACAGCGATCAACAGGCAAAAAACGATCGCCGGGTAGATCATCGCCTCCCGTAAACGGCCCAGGACCTCATCCTGCCTTTTAAAGAAATGCGCCAAGATCCTAAAAGACTCTTCTAATTTTCCGCTTTGTTCTCCGCTTTTGACCGTGGCCATCACGATCCACGGGAAAGCCCCGGTCGCCGCAAATGCCTCTGCTAAAGTCTGACCATCTTCAATTTTTTCCTTTATCAGACCGATCGCCAACAGTAAACCCTGACTACCTGAACAATCTGCTATGGATATCAACATCTGAGATAAATTCATCCCTGTTTGCTGCATATTCGCAAGGTCCTCAAACATGACCGACATCGCTTTCTGGGTCATTGGATTCGTTTTAAAACTTTTTGTGAAAAACGCGTTCCAGTCTACTTTTAAATAGACAACTTCGAAACTTCTTTGCGTCAGCAATGCCTGCGCTTCTTTTTTATTTCCCTCGAATATGCCGTTCACCTCTTGTCCGTGCGCGGTCAGTGCTTGATATTTCCAATATCGTATCATCCCAGCACCCTCACCGCTTCCTGCGGTGATGTTTTTCCCTCCTGGATCATGCGCCTGACTTGAATGGCCATTGAATTGGCAACACCCTGTGCTTTGATATAATCCTTTAATGCCGCAATATCGCCGTCTAATAACAATGATCCGACCGTGTCATCGCATTCTAGAATACTGGCGATCACCGTGCGTCCTTTATAACCGCCATGGCATTCTGTGCATCCCTCTGGTTCCCAAAAATCCTTTAGACCTTGCACATATTTAATACTATGATCCGGCAAATCTCCCGACTCTACACTCCGGCTGCGCTTACACAGTGGACAAAGCAAACGGATCAAACGCTGGGTGATTACCATCGAAATATTGGAAGCCATATACGGATATGGCACACCAAGATCGTGTAAACGCAAAAAGGCATCCATGCCCTGATTCGCATGCAGGGTGGCAAAAACCTTATGCCCAGTCATTGACGCGCGTATGGCTTCCTGAGCCGTGAATGCATCACGGATCTCGCCGATCAGCATGATATTGGGGTCGTGGCGTAAAAATGCCCGCACCGCATTGCTAAAATTAATATCCCGTTTTTCATTGGCCTGCACCTGCGTCAATAGCGCATGGTGGATCTCGACCGGATCTTCAATGGTCACGATCTTACGTTCAATGCTCTTTAAAGCATTGAGCATGGCATACAAGGTGGTGGTCTTGCCGCACCCGGTGGGTCCGGTGATCAAAACCATACCTTCCGGTTTAACAAGCATTGTTTCGATCGAGGTCCAGATCTCCCGCGGATACCCTAAGGCCGTTAATGAAATCGAAGCTCTGTTCTTATCTAATAAACGTAAGACCAAAGAACTGCCATTCACGCAAGGGATATGCGATACCCGCACATCCACATGCACGGCATCTTGAACGTAAGAAAAACGCGCGTCGTGCAGACTACCAAAATCACTGATCGTCACCTCCGCCCTATGAAAAATAATATTAACCAGACGTTTTTGCAGATCAAGGCGCAGGGCCTGATAAAAATGTAAGATCCCGTCAATGCGAAAACGCACTTCCACCGCTTTCGCGGATGGTTCAATATGAATATCGGTAGCCCCCCGTGTGATCGCCGTGTTGAGACAACGCTCAAACCAAAACGGCAGGTCTTCCCCCGCATACACCCGCCCTTTTTCTTTAGAACGGTATTCTGTATTGACCTTATCGATCGCCTGACGCAAAAGACCTTCCGGTGCTAACATAAATCTAGCTTTGTCCGTTAATTTTGACTGGATCACATCGGTTGCGGCCATATCGTCGCTAAATGCCATGATGAAAACAGCCCCCGCGCTTACTTTAGCGGGGAAGATCATATGTTTGGTCATAAAATCAACCCCCAAAACATTGATCATATCCTCGGCCGGTTCATAATCACCGCGATACACTTCCCAACCGACTTGCTTGGCTAAGGCCATGACCATTTGATCGTCGCTGATAAAATCGTAATCTTTCAAAACTTTCCCTAAACGCTCATGACCATTATTGCGTTGCACTGATAAGCAAAAATCCAGCGCCTTATCATTGATAAAACCTTCCTGCATTAAAATATGTCCGATGCGTTGATTTTCCATCCTAACCTCCAATAACAATGATCTTTTCTTTGCCGTCCTTGTCCTTTAATACCACTTTATCGTCGTCGATGCGCATCACCATAAAACCCTCCCCCACAACCCCTCCAACCCTAACGGAAATCTTTTTTTCATTAACCATCATTAATGCCTGACGATCCTGGGCTATGCTCATGACCCCCTTTAACTTTATCGGAAATTCGGTTGAGCTTACTTCTTTACTTCCCTTAGGCATAAGCGCAGTATTATCCTGATCTAATTTAGAGATCTTGGCGCGAAGATCCGCACGCTGAAGGTCAAGGTCAAGGAGCTTGATCTCTCTTAAACGTTGATTCTCTTGTTCAATAAAATCATAAGTTGCGTTATTTTCTGGATTATCAATCAATGGGACGCTCTCTGGCGTCTTTACTTGTGTCGGCTCTTTCAATAGAGAAGAATTTTCTTCCTCGTGCTCTATATCCCGATCCAGCATGGATACTTCCGCCGCAAAAACGGGTACACAAAAGAAGAAAAACATGATCAAATAAATAATCAAGAATCTATAAACCATAAATACCTCCTGTGATCTGCAATAGATTGTCTTTAAGAACAAAAGAGAACGGCACAAACGGGTATTGCTGCTGCCATAAACTAAAATGCCGCAAAATTCGCAATGCCTCATCCCCCTGTCCTACCTGATAAAATGAGAGCTTGATCATGATCTTTTTAATACCCTCATACTCTTTAGCCACGCTTCCATTATTATTCTTAGCATCATCAAGGATCTGGGCACGAGCCTTAAAAGCATAAATATCCGCCTCATGATTTAGAAGGCTCATGAATTGAGTAAAATATTGAGTAGCTTTTAAAAGCGGCTTTTCTTTCCTGGACTTCAATACTTCCAGCAACCCTTGATCCTTACCCGTCTGTTGTTTAATAGTGACGATATCCGCCTGCATACGCGCGCACTGCTCCTGCAATGGCAATGCCGCAACCGCACTAGCCAACACCGCCAAAATGCCCAGAATGATGACTACTCTTCTCATATTAGGACCTCCTCAAACTTTTAAAATCAATTCGATCTTTATACCCGCTTGATCATTCACAGTGACATCCGTAATATCAGCATCCGCCCATATTCCACGCTGGATAAATTCCCCGTAATAATCCGGATCCACGGGAAATATCAAAGCGCTTAATTTAAAATGCTCCCGCTCAACTGCTTCAATAAAAAACTCTTTAACCTGATATCCAGAGGGCATATGCCGAAGAAGATCCGCATAGACCTTATCTGCCTGCGGATATTGTTGTGCCTGCAAGTGATCAAAAAGCTTTGCTTTATATGCCCGCGCCAGCTCTTGTTTCAAAGATCCGGCCATTTCTTGCGATTGTGCCAAAGCACTCTTGATATGCTGTTCTTTTAAGCAGAATAGCCCGTAGATCGCCACACTTACACAAATACAGCTGACTAAGATCAACAGATCGATGATCCAGTTGGTCATCATGGTCCGCTTCTTTTGACGCGCGAGCTCTTTGGGAAGAATGAAATTATTAGTGAATATGGCGGATCCCAAACCCTCTAAAACAGGGTATGGCCTATCAATGTGTAAGATCTCCTCTTGGGTCACTAATTTTAATTTAATAAATTCTGCCAGCCATTCCCGATTATTACAGATCAACACATATTTTTGATCGCCACCTAGAGTGGCACTGAAATTCTGCCACGTACGCTTGATCTCTTCGCCCATGTATCCTATATCCCGCATCGCGATCTGCCTTGCATCAGAAAACATCAATTCTTTGAATACCGTGACGATCGCCTTGGTCTTTAGATCATCGACAAAAATAATCGCTCTCTGATCATTCAATAACCCCCTACTTTTCAAAAACGCCCGTATAGCGGCCTGATATGGCACCAAATGTATGACTTGCACGGGTTTGAAATACGCGTAAATATCCTCGATCTTTAGTCTCGAGACACCCATTAATTGCACCACGTCTGACGACATCCATTCCTGCAGGATTAGATGATCCGCATCAAATGCCTGCGCGATCATAGCGTCTTTGGGTAATTTCATGCCTGGTTCAATGTTCAGCTGTTTTACCGTGACATCCAAACACGCCACCGATACTGCCTTGAACGTGTTCTTATAATTGCGCGCAATTTCATCTTTTCCGTAAGAACCGGCTTGGCCTTTCACATCCAGAAACAACCATTCATCAAATAAAATATTGACCATTGCTAACCCTTTCTCGGCGTGATAAAAATGATCAACTCTGTTTTATTATCTTTATTGACGCTGTATTGAAATAACTTTCCTAATAACGGCACTTTGGAGATCACCGGCACGTTTTGCTTTGAATGCTCTTTGGTCGCCGTGATAAGCCCGCCGATCGCCACGGTTTCTCCCTGGGTCAATTTAACCAGGGTATTGATCGACTTGGTGGTTGTTTGAGGGGCTTCGATGATGGTGTTGCCGGAAGCAATAGAGCGAATATTATCAATGCTGGTCACAACCGGCGTAACGGACAAATAAATATCATCGCCGACAATATTCGCGAGCAATCGCATGGTCACCCCTTCCTGCACCTGGGATGTGGAGACGGACGTGACCGTGCCTGTTTGAGTTGTTTCAATGGTGGAGCTGTCAATATAGCTTTGTGTGGATCCGACCTGGATGACCGCGATCTGATTATTAAGGATCCTGACCCGCGGCTGTGAAACCACTTCAACCTTACCTTGTTTGGATAAGGCATCAATGGCTACTTTAAAACCGTTGGCGCTTACACCTGATCCTTCTTTTGAACCATCCGCATTGAACTTAAAGTAATTACCGCTGTTAAAATTGCTCGCGGCAAAATTGCTGGCCCATCCAAAACTATTAAGTATCTTCAGATCACCCGCCAGCACATTCCAATCCACGCCAAAACGGTTCTCATCATTTAATCTAACCTCCACCACTTTCACATCAACCTCGATCTGGGTGGAAACCCTCGCGTTAAGATCCTCAAAATACCGGCGCAGGCCATCAAGCTTGATCGGCGTATCTGTCACGACAACCATGCCCGCAGGTTTATTGAGCGATAGCCTTGCCGTTGGAGAAGAGAGCGCTTTGACATTGGACAACACATCGTCCCAAAAAGACATTCCTGATGATTGACTACCCACCACTATTTTTGTCCCTAACTTGACCTGTTGATTCTGACTGGAATGTGCCCCACTATCAGATGAGCGCACAAATGATTCATTGCTGGTCACATCATCAAAATCTTGGGTGACGGGCGGTAATATTATCCTGAAGATCTGCGTTTGTTCCGCTAAAATGATCAGCTGTTTTTCCTCAAACTTATAACCATAACCCACGGAATATAGCAAAGCACTTAAGAAGTTACCGATCGGCATCTCTTGTGCCTCAAAACTGATCTTCTTATCTTCGACACCAGGCCCTAAGATCAAGTTGGTTTTTGTCAATTGCGCGATTGGCTTTAACACCACAGATAACGGCAGATCAAGGGCTTTTAGCGATATATTTTGCATCAATTCTCTCGATGTTGATGCCAATGCAGGGGAAACTGTATCTAAAGGTTTTGGCTTATTAACTTCAAAATTAATCTTTTTTCTCAGCTGTTCTCTCCCCTGCCATGCTTGATCGATGATCCGCATCTTTTGATCAGGGCTTAGAATTGTCGAAGCGGCCCATGCTCTTGGGAACACTGGTAATGTCAGTAACTGTACTAAAATGATCGTTTTCTTTAAATTGTACATATTGCTCCTTTTGTTCTGAAATTGGATAAGCTGAGCCTTTCGCCCATTGGCCGGGCTTGATCATGACTAACTCCTGATGTGCCGGGATAAACATCCCGTTGTGTATATGCGCCGGGACATTCAGTTCCTGAACGATCGGCGCGCTCCAATGATAATAAGGGAAAATGCCGCTTTGAAATTCCCCTGAAATTGCGTCTATTTGCTCTTTAACAGCGGTCTTATAGCTTTCCGTGTACATATGTTGTGCTCTGGTACTCGCAGCTGCACACCCAAAACTAACAATAAGTGCACTTAATAACACTATGTATCTATAAACCATAAGGAAACTCCTTTACGCATGCCTGCAACGCGCGCAGAAGATCACCCTGAAATTCATCTGTTTTTTTCCATAAATAGTCATTGTTGCGCGGCTCAGAATTAGCCACCCAATATAAAAATGGATCCGGCACCAAACGGATCACCCCGCAGGTGCTGTCCGTGATCACCAACGCTTCCGCAAACTTACCCTTCACCGTTTCAACGGTCTTTAAAAGCTTTATCTTATGCTCATCCAGCGACAAGTTTTCTTTAAGCAGATCGATCACCGCCGATTCTTGCTTTAAAAATATCTTATTAGCGGCATTGGCAATGATCGCGATGCCGCTCTCCACACGTGTCAGATCAGCGATCTCCTGGGTGATGGCGATGGCCGAACAACGGTACTTTCTAAAAGTCTTAAAGGCATTGGTGATGAAATCCGCCGTGTTTTTTACCTTTAACAAAGACCATGCTTCATCGATCAATAGATATTTCCTTTTAGTCCGCATCTGCGCATCGGCCACAAAATTGGTCATAAAGAACATAAGATTAAGCAAAACTGCCGTCTGCAGGTCAGGGTAGGAACTTAAGTTCGCTAATTCAAAGGCGACAAAACGCGTTTTGATCGCGAATTGATTAGGCCCATCAAAGAATCCGCCATAGGGGCCTTTGCGGGTAAACGGTGTTAAACGCAATGCCAATGTCGGCCCCATCAGGGAATTAATGCCGCATTGGTCATTGAAAGCATTATCGTTTAGAACGGTCGTCACATCTGATAAAAACACCTCGTAGATGTCACCCTTTAAACGATACGCCGCCATAATGGCCTGGTGTAATAGTCCCTCTTCCTCACGCGATAATCGATACCGTTCATCTCCGCCGCTAGCCATTTGTGACAGCAAGGATAATAAAAATGATAAATTCTCCGGTGTTGGTTCATAGGCAAAAGGATTGATCGTAACCGGGTCATTTAATTGAAAAGATATATATTGCCCATCTAAAATACGACACAATTTCTTATAAGAATCCCCCTTATCCAGAACAAAAAAATGACTGCCCAGGCGGTCATTTTGCAGTATGAAATCATTGATGAAAAAACTTTTCCCGGCACCGGAAGCTCCCACCACTACTCCATGGGGATTAATATTAGAATCGAACATATCTAAAAAGACCGCTTCGCCCCGACGATTAAAATACATTTGCGCGGGGGTTGATGTGCCTTGATAGGCCCCAAAAACCGGCAGCATATCCGCGACATTGTTCGATAACAGTCGGCGGGAACGACGAATAAAGTTTTCATAGTAGGGATCAAAATTAAGTGGCAAACAAGTCAGGAATAATGAAGGACCGATCAAGTCCTCTTTCATCCCCTCACATTGAAGGCGGTTTAAACCATTGATGACCTGATCGCATTGCGACTCAACCTCCCGCTCATTAGCCCCAAACACCACCCAATGGAAACGCGCGTGAACGATCCGTTGATTACCTTGATACATTTCCTTTACAACCTCATCCAGCTCATTCTTTTTTGTGACGGATTCAATCGACTGGTCGCCTAACCAGTTCTCTTTATGCATAAAAGCAAAATCTTTCTGCACCTTGATCCGGGCCAAAGCTCCCTGAGGATCCGGCAGCGTTAAATTAACCACCTTCATCATGTCATCCGCCTGATCTAATAAACAAAAAGACTGGCCACCGTAAAACTCTTTGGTCAGCATGCCAGCTTGTGTTTCCAACGGCATCTCTTTTAAGCTAATGACCCGCATATGCTGATCTTCCAGAACAAACCCTTTATGATCCGCTAAAGGATAGTTAAAAAGCACTTGATCGCGGATATTTATTTCTTCATTGAACACACAATTAACGATGTTCTTTGACCGTTTTGGATTCAGGAACTGGTATAAAAGATCCGTTAGATCATGCGCCGATAGAGCACTAACAGCGGCTCCTGCTGACCGGAACAACCCTTCGATGAGGGAAATATGCCCTTCAAATATTTTTTTATGCTCCGACAGAGCATGATCTATGCCGTTGCGGGGTTCATTTTTCCAGGAAGGAAAGAATCTGACCGCTGTGTAGATCTCAATGCGCTTTTGTATGAATTTCTTATTATTGTGTTCGAATAGTCTGCCTTCGTTTTTGGTCATATAGTCTGTTCTGGCAGACAGGAAAACAGATGAACCATCACAACCCTCCGTGTACCCGACATAACGCCGCGTGCGCTGAACATTGCGGGCATTGACCCTTAAGATCATCTGACAGGCAAAGTGTTCATTGGGTAAACGCGTCAGGAAATTCTGCCATTGGGTCATAAGAACATTTAGATCCTGCTCTGACTTCCCCTCGATATCCACAACATTCATTTTCCATACCTTCCCCAAACTCCCGTCGCTTAAGATGCAAATATCATCCACATATTCGATATACGGCAAAAGATCCACAAAACTAAACCCCTCCGCGAACAGCTGCTCAATATGTTTATGCCGCAAGGTCATGTTTTCCTCCTGCTTTGATCAGATTGCTTCATCGAAGACACATAAAAACCCATTGGACCTTTGTTCTTTTGCTCTTCTTCTTTTATAGTCAACAGTTCTTTGATTGCTTTGAATATTGACAGGATCTTTTTGTCTTGTTTTTTATATTTCCCTTCAAATTTACTCTCTAATTCTTGGATCTTTAGTGCTAGGTCCTTATGTGATGAAATAAGTTCTCTCAACTGTGTAAACACACGCATTATTTGTATATTTACTTCAATTGCTCTTTCAGAATTTAGAACACTCGATAGCATTGCGACGCCCTGTTCAGTGAAGGCATATGGCTTTTTTCTTGTTCCTCCCCAACTTGATATCGCAAATTGCGATATCAAGTTTCTTACTTCTGAATCATTTAGTTGAAACATGAAATCATCTGGAAATCTTTTAATATTCCTTTTTACCTGCTCATTCAAACGATATGTTTTAACACCGTACAAAATTGCCAAATCTTTATCTAATAAAACCTTCTTTCCATTAATGACAAATATCTTGCTTTGAATAACTTCGACAGGAACAACAGGAACAGTTTTACTTTGTTTTTTCATATATTTCTCCTTTACTATCATTACCAGGAACTACTATCGGCAAAACAGACTCTTTTACTTCATCCTCAATGAACCATTTGGGACCCTGGATCATGAGATAAACCCAATGGCCGGCGACTAGAACGGCCGCATCGTCCTCAGATTTATGATCCGGTACCCATACTTTTTTTACGATCGGGGGATCGATGACCGGGACATAGGGTTTTACATATCCAAAGACCTTTTGTTCTTTTAAATGATCCGCCACAAACTGCCCCACATCTCTTCTAGCATCACCCATGCTCTGACGATATATGTCTTCCATCAGCACAGGACGATTTACAGCTGGGTGTACACGTTGATGCGCACAGCCGCTAGTTAATACGATTAAGCTTGTTAAAATCACGGCGTAATAGACCATTGATTTTCACTCCTTTTTGAACCACAAAATAAACATTTTGACCGCTTGGTATATGCACAGCGGGGATGATATTCTCAGCCTGTTTTTCGTAATATTGCGACAAATCACCGGCACTCTTGGCCAGTCCGGTAAACAGGGCATGCTTACCGGCATCCCCCGTAATACTGCGTTCTACGCTGCCAAAACGTCCTGAAACCGAGGTCACTTCACTATCAGCTAATGCCGAAGAACCGCCTGCCATAAATCCACCTAAGAATGTCAACGCTAATGCTTTACCGGTATTACGGATCACCATCCCTTTGATCCCCAGTTCACCCTGACTATCCGTCACGTAACCAATATCCTGCTCATGTTCAAAAATATTGCCATTGGGGAGTACAAAAGATATGGCGGTAATTTGTATCAATGCCCGTTCTGAATTGATATCCCCGACCGCTTTGCCCAGCGCATAAGCACCTTTGAGGGGTATGCGGGTCTTATTCGGCCCATAAAACGCCTCATCCAACGTGATCAAAACAGGCAAGGGGCTGTTCATATCGGATGAGGCATAAACACCTGTTAAGAGTGTTCCTTTACAAAATGACCCCAGCGGTAAATAAACATAATCATTATCAGCGTCGACATTCTTGATCGGGGCTATCGCTAATTCAAAAGACGCCGCTTTAGATGCCGCGCCGGTCTGAGCATTATTAGCCAGCTCTTCCCTGATATTTGTTAACGAACCAACGATGATCTGCTGATCTTTCCTTAGCTGCTCGCTTAATGCGCGTATGTCCTTCACCTGTTCCTCCGTCGCTTTGATCCTGTCTTCGAAATCATAATAATTTTTC
>JANNCL010000148.1:0-16294 GCA_031386565.1 Candidatus Omnitrophota bacterium | reverse complement strand
CATTGACCATGGATTTATTATTAACCTATCATCGACGGTTGACAATAATTTTATTGTCTTTTTATCCCCCTCCCTTGCCCTCCCCACGGTGGGGGAGGGAAGACATACCAAAGATTTCTCTCAACCTGCTAAACATTTACATAAAATTATATTGTTATACAACGTTATACAGTGTTATACTTAACCTATGGAGGATGACCTATGACCATTCTAAAAGCTTTCCGACTGGAAAAGAATTTGGTGAATCGTTTAACGAAAGTCGCTAAGTTAAATCGCCGTTCAGAGAAATTTTATGTAGAAGAGGCTCTAAGGCAGTATTTAGAAGATTATGAAGATGCTATGATCGCTAAAGAGCGGTATGAAAATCCTAAAACAAAATATATATCAAGCCAAGACTTAAGGAAGAACCTTGGTATATAAAGTTGTCTATGCCGATAGCGCGAAAAAAGAACTGTTGAGGCTTGGTGCGTCAATAAGTAAAAGGATTGTAGATAAGGTAGAGACTTATTTGGTCAGGGATCCGGCAAGCATAGGAAAGCCTTTAGTGGGTCAATTTAAGGGATATTGGAGCTATCGTTTCAATAATTATAGGGTTTTGTATCGTATCAGGAAAGAAGAAGTGCTGATCATGGTGTTGCGCGTTGGCCATCGCAGAAATGTTTACCTAGATCCGATTTTAAATTAAATTATTATGAAAAAAATCAAGCTAACTAGAGAAGAAAAAGAGATAGAAAGAAACGCTGATCAATATGTTTCCGTAAGTAAGAAAGAATTTCTTAGGATTTCGCGCATTTTAAAGGCTAATAAGAAGGTAACACAAGACACCATTCGAAAGACTGATTCTAATTTATGAAAAAGATTAAAAAACCCATCAAGAATATTTTCATCTCGGCTATCCATCAGAACGCGGGCAAGACGACGATCTCCCTTGGTCTTTTTAAGAACTTTCAGGAGCGGAAACTACGCACCACGTTCATGAAGCCGGTTGGCCAGGAAACGGTCACGTATGAAGAGAAATCGATCGACAAAGACACGTATCTGATCGGCGAAGTGTATCATTGCAAGAAACATATCAAGGACATGAGCCCGGTCACGGTTGGCAAGGGGTATACTGAGAAATATATTCTCAATCCCCAAAAAGAAGAATTGCAAAGCAGTATCCTTAAGTCGTTCAATACCTTGGTTAAGGGCAAAGACGCGATCATCGTGGAAGGTACAGGGCACGCGGGGGTGGGGGCGGTCATTGATTGCTCCAACGCCGATGTGGCATCGCTTTTGGGTTCTAAAGTGATCATTATCTCTCAAGGCGGTATTGGCCGCGCCATTGATGAGATCATGCTTAATAAAGCTTTATTTGACCTGCGTAAAGTTGAGGTGTTGGGCGTTATTATTAATAAAGTCATACACAGTAAATTAGAGAAGATCAAGGCTATTGTTGGTAAAGGGTTGGAGCGCAAAGGGATACGATTATTAGGGGTGATCCCGGAGCTTGAGATGTTAAGTGCGCCAACCGTGGCCCAGATCAAAGAACGCCTGGATCTGAAAATTTTTTCAGGCGAAGAAAATATTAATGCCCGCGTTGAATCCGCCATCGTGGCCGCGATGGAACCCTATAATATGATCGGTTACCTGCGGGAAGGGTCGTTGGTCATTACTTCGGGCGACCGGGTGGATAATATTCTAGTAGCGGTTTCATCGTATTTATTGCAAGAAGGCCGCAGTGTGAAGGTGGCCGGACTTATTTTGACCGGCGGATTGATGCCCGACGCTAAGATCGCTGTTTTGCTCAAAGACAGCCGCATCCCAGTGCTTTATTCCGATGCCGACACCTACACCATTGCCGCCGCCATCGAGAATATGACCCCCAAGATCCAAAAAACGGATAAAGACAAGATCCGCGAAGCTCACCGCTTGGTCAAAGATCATGTGGATGTGGGCATGATCCTGCAGAATCTTTAGCTTCCCGAAGTTTTATAAAACGGACATTGTGATGTGATTAACGCCATTTAGAATAAATATTTTATTATTATATTCATAAGCGCTTGATAACAAAAGAATTATAACTCTACAATAGAATGGCCCCCAGCTTGATTTCTGTTCAATACGTGGTATATTTGTTTATAAGTATTTTCTTTTTTAAAAAACCCATAAAGATAAGAGACTCAAATGAACCTTAAAAGGCCATTTTTTCATTTTTTCCTATTAACAAGCTTCTTAATTTCAAGCATTCTTCCTGCCAATCGTCTTTTTGCTTTTGAGAATGCCACGCTAAATCTTCCGGCGCCCGGAAGCATGGTGGTGGTGAGCCAGCCGTTGGTTCCGGTCATGCTAAAGGGTTTGCATATTAATCCCAAAGATCCGCTTGTTCTGGATTTTCTGGTTTCCAAGGGTGATGTGGCCATTGAAAAAGGCAAATATTCCAAAGAGATCGAACAGTTAGCCCGGTATTTCTTAGCCAGTATGGCGCTTCCCGAAAATGAATTGTGGGTTAACCTTTCTCCATTTGAAAAAGAAAAGATCATTACCGATTCCTTAAGTCAGACTGAAATGGGACAGCATATGTTGGCCCAGGATTATTTATTGAAACAATTGACCGCGTCCATGATCTATCCGGAAAAAGAATTAGGCAAACAATTCTGGAGCCGTGTATACGCTCAGGCCAAGAAACAATTCGGCAGCGCCGAGATCCCGGTTAATACCTTTAATAAAGTATGGATCTTGGCCGACACCGCCACCGCCGTCGAGAAGAACAACGCGGTCTTGATCACCGATACGCATTTGAAAGTCATGCTGGAAGAAGATTTCCTGGCCCTGAAAAGGAATCAAGGCAGGGTTGCATTAACCCCGGCCACCACCGAAGAGCACATTGTCGCCTCCAATATCATCCGTCAGATCATTTTACCTGAGATCGAAAAAGAAGTGAACACTGGCGCCAATTTCGCGCCCCTACGTCAGATTTTCAACGCTTTTGTGCTTTCTGCCTGGTACAAGAAAACCTTAAAACAAGCCATTTTAAACGAAGTTTATACCGATAAGTCCAAGTTAGGCGGCATTGAGTCCGAAGACCTGCAAGCCAAACAAAAGATCTACGATCGTTATGTCCAAGCCTACAAAAAAGGTGTTTTCAACTATATTAAAGAAGAAGACAACGGCCAGCAAAAACGCATCCCGCGTAAATATTTTTCGGGTGGGGAGAGGATTTCTTCGGATAATGCGATATTCGTGAAGGATGCAAAGCGGTTTGATGCGGCGATGGCAGAGGGGAAGCTGGATAAGGCTAGGATTAGTTTTCAAACCCAAGACGCTGCCATGAATGCTGTTGCGGCTTCCAATGAACACAATGTTTTAGACAGCACAAATGCTGTAAAGATTAAAGAACTTGAAGTTTTTTTGGAAGATAAGACAACTAGGGGGTTGATAAAGGATATTACCGAAGAACATATTACGGATGAATTACGCAAAAGCATTAGCAAGTATGTTCCAAGCGCCTCTGATGTTGATCAGATTCGCATTATAAAATTAAATATAAGCGGCGCCAAACACAAGAGATACCAAGGTTTATTAAAATATGGCTATGCGGTTGATTGGGATCAAAAAACAATATATGTAACAGATGCATTTGAAGAAATTGTTAAGAATCATCCGTCTAATCTCCTTGAGTTTTATGCCCGTAAAGTTATTAAAATGTTAAGTCCTGATTCAGATAGCGGTCGTCAGAATGAGCATGCATATGTTAATGAGAGAGAAGACCTCAAAGAAGATCTGCGTCGCTTATTTCCAGAAGGGGTTCCTCTTCCTGGTGATATAAAAGAAGACATGAAAGAAGAGTTTTTTCTTGCAAATGGCGTTAATGTCCGAGAGGCCTTGCGCAAAGCGGGAATTAATTTAAATAGGTATGATTTTCAGGATGCATCTTCAGGAGATATTCAAGCAAATGTGGCGGCACAGAAAGCGTTATTTCAAGCGTTAGATATTATTGCGATCAACGCCATGGATGGTATTACAGATTATCGGAAACAATTTTCTTCAGACCCAAGATCCTTGCGATACATTACCGAGCCTTTCTCTGTAGGGGGCCTGTTTTCCAAGTTGAATCCGAAAACAATTGCACATATTGTTATCAACGAAATGTCCGTTTTTGCTTTAAGCGGTGTAAACGGATATTTTTTTAGTCCAACCAAAAAAGATATTCGCAAACCTGATGTGGAAAGAAGCTATGATGCACGAATGAAGTTGGCAAAGCGGGTATCAGAGAGTTTGTTTAAGAATCTTCTA
The DNA here is from genome assembly GCA_031386565.1 of Candidatus Omnitrophota bacterium. Taxonomy (GTDB): domain Bacteria; phylum Omnitrophota; class Gorgyraeia; order Zapsychrales; family Fredricksoniimonadaceae; genus JACQQW01. The sequence goes on along the minus strand of JANNCL010000148.1, from coordinate 12,019 downwards.
ACAATATTAAATGTCGGCAATAAGATTAAGATCGGAGAGAAGGAGTATGATTTAAGCGAGTGGAACGGAGAAGAGACGGTCGCATTGCTGCTATTATATGCAATGCAAAATAATAGATTGCTCGGTAAGTTGTCAAGGTTCGTATATCCATATGGATCGGATCATGACAATGTTTTTACTCCAGCGAAACAAAAAAAAGGATTCCCAGCCACCGTTCAATTTGATGAAATAGATGAAACGAATGAGAAATATGTAACATTCTTTTTATACGATGTGCCACATGGCGTTGAGAATTTCGCTAAATTAATCAAAAGACAACACCAATTTTCTCTTACCAATAAAGACGAGAAAAGATTTTTTGTTGAAGATAACAGTCCTGAAGAAAAGAGAAATAAAGAGCTGGTTTTGGGGATATTGGCTGCTGAAAAACCTGATGGGACGTGGGATACAGAAGCAATTCTGGCGCTTGTCAAACGCCTAAAAGTTTTGCCGCGATTAGATGTAGTTGGAAAGATGTATCTTATTCAAAAAGCTGTCGGCAATTTTGCTGAGATAATTCTTGCACATAATGTGCGAGTGACAGACATTGGAAAAGATGCCCTAAGGGATGATTTGATCCGACATAATGAAGTTAAAGTGCTGAGCGTTAATGGGATCGCAGGAGATATTTCCGCAACTAATATCCGTCGGGCATTTACTTTATTTGCCTATGGAGTTGTTAATTTAGGTCTATTTGGAGGAGTAACGTTGACGTCGCTAAAAGAAATCCTTGCGGATTCCAATAGAGGGTTACTTGATTATTTGATGAGACAATCGGGTGTGACTTTGCCCCGTTCGTTGGCTTTGATGATTAACCCAGATTCGACTGAGACAAAACAAACGATCGAGAAAGCAAATGCGATAAAACAAGGTTTGCCCTCAGGATGGAAGGCCATTGAATCGGCAACAGATTATGAAATACTCCCTAAGGGAGATATAAAATCAGGAATGTCGCAGATCATTGTTTTGAATAATTCCGACAAACATTATTCCGGTCAGCACGTCAATATTGATTATCAGGTTTATGAAGAATTTAGCGCAAGCGGAGAGAAATCAACAACCGTTACATATAAACTAAGCATGTCACCTCATTTAGAAGAAACTCTGAAGATGGATATCAAGAATAAATTGATCCAATATGTTCGTACTTTAAATGGTGCAACACAAATGATTGAGAATAAAGACGCAGCCATGGGCGCAAAAACATTGATCGATGAAGCTGGACAAATGGTTGTATCAATAAGCGACGTCGGTGGTATCGAACTCAACAACAAAGACCTTAAATTAAATGTAAGCAAAGACGGCCAGGGGATCAAATTTGAGATCGATCCGCAGTTGTTAGAGCAGTTACGGTCGGATAATTTCGGCGGGTTCAAGCCGACGGTTTTGGATATAACACCAATGTCGGTCAGTAGTCCGATATTGAATTAAAATAGAGCAGCAACAACGACGTTGCTGTTGTAAACAGGTTAACACTGTCGTTAAACCTAATGAGGGAGCTTTTCATGAACGGTTGCCGCAAAGTTGTTTCTTCTTTTGTCATTCTGACCTTTATCATCTCGACCATCACGCCATTTAAGAACAGCTACGCGGCCAATGTCAACGGCCTGCCGCTGCCCGGCACCATGGTCAATTTAAGCGCGGCCTATACGCCGTTGTTGATCAAAGGCTTGCGCGTTCATCCTGAGAATCCTTTATTATTTGATTTTATCGTCGATACCGGGAATTCACCCATCAAGAATGACTCCAAGGACTTGCGCGCTGAATCTGAAAAGCTTATCAAATATTTTTTAGCCACCCTGACCATTCCCGAGAAAGACCTGTGGGTCAACTTGTCGCCTTATGAAAAAGACCGCATCATCGAACAGCCTCTTGGTGAGACAGAGCTTGGCCGCGACATGCTCGCGCAAGATTATATTTTAAAGCAATTGACCGCGTCGTTGATCTATCCGGAAAAAGAGTTGGGTAAGAAATTTTGGGATAAGGTTTACGCGCAAGCCCGTGAACGATTCGGCTCGAACACGACCATTCCCGTTAACACTTTTAACAAAGTATGGATCCTTCCTGACCAAGCGGATATCTTCGTGCGCAATAATACCGCGTTCGTCGTCGGCGGGCATTTGAAGATCATGTTGGAAGAAGATTATTTAGCGGCGAATAAACACAACGTAGGGGCGGGTTCTAAACCCGCCCAAATTAAGGGCGAGAACCAAACACAAAGCATCATCCGTCAGATCGTCCTTCCCGAGATTGAGAAAGAAGTCAATCAAGGCCAGAATTTCGCACCGCTGCGCCAGATATTCAACTCCATCGTTCTGGCCTCATGGTACAAAAAGAATTTAAGAGAAGCGCTGCTTAATCAAGTTTACACCGATAAGTCCAAGATCAATGGTATCAATTCGGATGACAAAGCGATCAAAGAAAAGATCTATCAGCAATATTTGCAAGCGTATAAAAAAGGTGTTTTCAACTACATCAAAGAATCAAATGCCCCCAATGGGCAAGTGATCCCCAGAAAATATTTCTCCGGTGGGGAGAAATGGGCTGGGAGTGTTGCCGTGAATCCTGCGATGGTCACCAATCCAAGTCGGGAGAGTTTATCGGGCGTTGGGTTTCAGTTCATGCTCCCAACCGTGATACAGGGGTATGACCCGGCGATGACAGAGGTTCCGACACTGACTGCGTTAGGTGCGGCGCGTGTTTTACTGTCTGGTCAATATGACGCCTTGGCAGAACATGATTTTGAAGCATGGTATGTCGCAAAAAGAAAAGCTGCTTTAAGAGGAGTAGCTAAATTTAATGATAAGGTAGCGGCAGAGATGCTCAATGTTTTTGGAGGTAACATCACGCCAGAAAATGTCCGCGCCATATTAGATCGTAGGCAGGGGCGAGATGCGGCGATGAGTAGTGATATTGGATATAATGGCAAGCAATTATTAAAAAGTGCTCAAGAAATTGTTGACGGATATAAGAGTGCGGGAACGAAGATCGAGGAAGCCAAAGGTTATCTTGCCCCAAATGTTGTTGCCTATCTTGGTATTAAGAGCTCTGTGAGAGCTCACATTATTGAAGCTCAAGGGCAAACTGAGACATTTGGCGTAACGGCGGTCAAGAATGATGTGGACGGCAGTATTGATGTTTATCTTGAGAGAAGTTTTGTAGATCGGGTTAATAAAAAAGGTGCGAATTCCAACCGCATGTTGGAGAGATCGTTGGTTTATGCGTTGGCTGAAGGCACGCATGAAGAGAAAAGCGTTGCTGAATTTGAATATTTTCGCAATACCCCGGATGTTGGGTCAGGCATGGTAGATCTTAAGAAAGTGCTGGGGATGGATATTGTTGGGCTTAATGACTTCTTTGTGAACCAGATCCCGCAAGAACATGATAAAGAATTAAAAAAGGTCATGGAGAAACAGGTTAAGGAAAGTCTTTGGCAATATGCCCTTCAACGCTTGAATGGCGAGAATAGGGAGCTAAGAGTAATCACGCATTATAACGATACTCCCCTGGGGGATGATCCGAGGGATCAGGGGGATGCTAATGTGATCTATTTCCCATTGGCGGCTAATCCGTTACATGTTGGTCAGATTGAGACGGCGTTACGATCTCTAGTCCAAGCAAAAGGGGATCAGGTTGTTTTTCGTATTCAAGGGATCGATGAAAGAAAATCTTTAGCTGGCATCACCCAAGAAGACAGACATGCTTTATCCAAAGAATTTATTGACCAAATTAATCAATTTGTTCCAGGATTGTTTTCCTATTCTTCAACGGGCTTGAATAACGGTCTCGATGGGGAAAGCGATCTTATTAATTTCTTAAAGTTGAATGCTGGCCGTAAGGGTGGGCGATTATTGGCAAATTATTTGGTTGGCTCGGATCACATGCATTTCTTTGCGCCAGATTTTGATAGATGGAAAAAGGCTCAAAAAGCCGCAAAGAATGAGCCGGTTTATCCAAAGCCGGGAAAAGGTCCTGAGGGGTATCAGAAGGATACGATCCAGAAATTTGAGGATTTTTTTAATAACGAAGAGAATCGGGCCTTCTTAAAAGCTAATAATATGAGCATTTTTGTTTTGTTCAATGAGCGCGATCCTTTTGAGAGTCAGCCAATTGAAGCGGAAACAGCGGCGCTTTTGAGAATTTCAGAGAAGGGGGCTTTTTATTCCCTTCTCAGAGGGAAAAATCTTGAAGGAGCCTCATCGTCTAAGATCCGAGATGCATTGGCGGGGCTTGGTAATCCCAAAGATCTGACGATCATGCCAGTAAATATTTATCATAGGATCGTTGATTTGCCTAAGTTCAGAGGGCTTATCACAGAGTTAAATAAATCTATTATAGAATCAGCAAAAGGTGATTTTCAATTACGTGATGTGCATAATTTTATTGGCTGGTTTGACATTGAAGATACTCGGGGCAGAACACATTCGGATCAAGAGATCGCAAATATGCTGACCTTGAAAGAAGAGCCGGTAAGTGAGGATCAAGTGAGAGTTGCCAGGGAACATGTCAACGCCGCGCTGAATAAGCAGCTCAATGATGTTGTGGAACAAATAGCGGTATTTTCAAATCTTTCCAAGAAAGATCAGGATGCGATCAAAGGTCCCCTTAGTAGGCTGAGTTCTGAGGCAAAAGTAGTGTTGGAACTAGCAGGAGAAACGATCAGTCAAAAGAGCCGTCGTGTTGATGCCTTGCAGGAACAGTTAAAGTCTATTCAGAAAATCGTGCTTGGTTTAGCCATGGAAAGAATATTTAAGAATAATAAGGGCACACCCGAAGATTCGGTTTTAGTGCGGGCAGAACTTGCGAAGTTTAATGATGCATCTGATGAAGAGATCGGGCGCGCCTTAGGGTATACGCCGCAAATCATTCGTTTGATCAGAACGCGTGTGACGGGAACGGACGTTGCGGCGAATGTAGAAAGAACCATCGAGGAGGTTGCGACGGCAGTTGGTACGATCGCAAACGATTTGAATAATAAGAATAATGATGTGCCGCGGACTTTTGGTGTTGCGTATCAGGCGGAGATCTTTAGAACGTGGCTTAAAAATAATCCCGGACTCACCGATCAGCAGATCGCAGAGAAGTTAGGCAGGAGCGCGGAGACTGTTTCAGCAGCAAGATCCATTGCTGTCATTATAGGCTGGGATAAAGAAAAGGTTGTGGGGGTGCTCAGCCAATTGACAATTAATAAATCCAACCTTCGCAAGATCCAAGATGCGATAGATCTGGAGAAAATTACCATTCCAGCCATCAATCGCGGGGAATTCTATGCGCAAGGAAAAAGAATTGTCGTTTATAAACCCGTGGGTTATGGCAAACAAACGGAAGCGATCGTGATCACAACTGATGCGGAAGGCTTTATAACCTTTTCTTATCCAACGCTCAATCGTCAGCAAACCGCCCAAGAAGCAGCTAAGGCGCTTGCGGGAAAAAATGCGGCTATGAGCGTTGAAGAAATCGCCAATGAGCCACAGTCAGCTCGGCTTGCTTTATTATTGTTGAATGAATTAAGTTATCGGATCAGGCACAATGAATTACAAGGGGTCATCAAGACTTTTTATAATGAAATATCATTGGTCGATATGAGCGTATTAGAGGCAATTAAAGCGCGGTATGAAACTAAATTCTTGGGGAAATATATTGATATTGCTCAAGATAGGATTGTGGATACCATTAGTGTCAGGCTGGTGCAAAGAAATGACCAGGTAGCCCCAGATGTCTATAAGGAAAGGATTCTGGAGATCATAAACGAGATCATCGCGCAAATCCCTGCTCAAAAAGACGCGGCGATGACGATCGATGAGCAGATCGAAGCGTTCTCGGATAATATTGTGTCTTTGATCGAGGTTCCTGTTATCGGCAATAAGTATGTTGTTTCATTAACGAACATATTCAATGCAATAACGACATTAACGTCCAAATCTGGATTAAATGATCAGGAGAAAGAAGACGGTTTGGAGGAGATCAGAGGGCAATTTGATGGACCATTGGCTGGGGGGGTTGGGCTTTTGCTAGAAGAAGCTATTGATCAAAAGGTTGCTCAGCTAAAAACAAAGAAAGAAAAGGCTAAAGTTAGAGCGCAGATCGGTTATTTAATACGTAGTTTAACAGGGCAGCATGAAACCCCATTTATTTTGGCCAATATTTGGAAGAATTTTGATAAAATAGTCGTTATTGTTCAGATCAAAGATAAGTTAGAACAAGGTTATGAAGACGGCGTGTTTGGGCATCAACAACACGGAGTAGTTTTTTTAAAGTGGTACGGGAAGGGAGATCCGCAACAACAGACGATCGATGATATGATAGCGTTGCTCGAGAAGAATCAGAATAATCCGATCAGCGTTAAGGTCACTGAAATAAATGGCATAAAGAGTGCGGTCGCGTTTCCAAGAAATCCTAAGCCAGACATGATCTCCTGGAAGGATTATCTTTTAGATACTGTTTATTCAGCATTGTATGATGTCGAAGTAGGTCTTGGTATTGCCAAAGACACGCGCATACAACCAAAGCCTATTCGAGCTATTCAAATATCTCCGCTGCGGATCCCGGAAGGCTTAAAACAATCAAAACCATTAAAAGGATTCGCAACCCCGGAAGATCTTCTGAATGCGTTAAACCATATTAGAACGACGATTAATTTCATTGAATCTTTTTTGAGATTAGATGATGATGCGCTCAGGGCGCTCAAGAACGGCAAGAAATTCATTGATATTCCGATGGTGTTTTCAAAAGATGAAAGACTCTATAAAGTATTAGAGAGCGAATTTCAAGTTCAGGTGATGTTCAATTCTGAGAAAAAACGATGGACCCTGCAGCTGCATAGAGAGGGTTTTCAAACAAGAGAAATATTAGCTGTCGAATTGGGGAAGCTCAAGATGGCAGAGATCGAGTTTACCCTGGCTTATAAAAAAACGTCGATGGTGGATGCTGCGATGCCGGCACCCGGCGGTATCGACTTAAATACGAAGAATATGACGACCAATCTCTCCGGGGATAAGATCAATATTCAGTTCGATAAGGCCATGATCGAGAGTTTTAAGCGCGGGGATTTTACGGGGGTGCGGCCGGTCATCTTGAATGTTACCCCGATCCAAAGCGTTCTGCCATTGTTAGGTTTGGCGCCGCGCAAAGAGGATGAATTGGCGATGGGTGGGGCGTAGGGCTGTTATTAATATGAAAACGGCGGGCAGGGTGTTATACTTGACTAAAGGATGTGGCTCGTATGGTCTATAAAAACATCATTACATCTGATCCAAATGTTCGCGGCGGCAAGCCTTGCATCAGGGGCATGCGCATTACTGTTTATGAAGTCTTGGATTATCTTGCTTCCGGGATGAGCGTTGAGGACATTATTAAGGATTTCCCTTACTTAAATGAAGAAGATATCCGCGCATCATTGTCCTATGCCGCCGATCGCGAAAAACATCAAATGATCATTTATTCTAAGTGAAGCTCTTATTTGACCTATAAATATTGAAATTTTCTGGTTGGCTGGTATACTCTTTGTATGGTAAATAAAATGAAAACATTCCTCTATTGCGCTAAGGCACTGTCAAAGAAATACGTTGGCAAACATATTGCCGTCGTGGATAATGCTGTTGTTGCCGTTGGCAAGAATCGTCTTGATGTTTATGAAAAGGCCATTCAACATATCCCTCGCGATAAAAAGGTAGGTATTTATTATATGCCCACCAAGAAAGAAACCCTCACGGCTTTATGAAGCATCCTTACCGGGAAATCTCCAGAGGATTTTTCGCGCCGATTGTTGAAGTAGAAATATGGACCAAAGAACGTTGGGTCGTTTTTGATGCCTATATTGATTCAGGGGCAACCTATAGTATTTTTCACATAGATGTGGCCGCGATCCTGGGTTTGAAATACCACACAGGGCGAAGAATGATGATCAGGGTCGGAGATGGCAAACTTATTGAGATTTACGTGCATAAGTTGCCAGTTCAATTTGCGGGACATAAGTTCAATGCTGTTATAGGTTTTTCAGAAAAGTTGGGCATTGGTTTTAATTTGCTTGGACGCGTAGATTTTTTTAATAAATTCAGGATTTGTTTCAATGATAAAGAAAAGATTGTTGAAACAACATTGCTGGATTAAGAGCATTATGAAAGACCCTCATGAGCGAACAGGCTAAGAATAAGAAATTGAATGTTTCTTCCGCGGAAGAATTGAAGATCTTGCGCACCATTGTGGACATTGCTTCATCTGAGCTTGATCTGATGCTGACCCTGCAGCTGATCGTTAAGATCGTCACCGAGATGACGACGGCAGACTCTGTTTTTATTTATCTCTTCGATGAAAAGAAAGAGAATTTAGTGCTCATGGCCTCGAAGACCGGCCATAAGAAAGAATTAGGGCATTTGGAATTAAAGGTGGGGGAAGGTATTACCGGGTGGGTCGCCAAGGAGAATATGATGGTGGCGATCAAGAACCATGCGTATAAAGATCCCCGCTTCAAAGGTTTTGATGTGCTTCCCGAAGACCGTTATGAAGCGTTCTTGTCGGTGCCGATCGTTTTTAAAGGCAAGGCCATTGGTGTTGTTAACGTTCAGCATAAACGCGAACAGGATTATTCGCAGACGACCATCAATTTGTTAGAGATGATCGCCAAGCAGGTGGGCGGCGTTATCGTCCACGCCAAGCTTTTCGAAGACACCAAACAAAAAGCGCTGCAATTCGACTCGCTCATCAAAGTCAGCCAAAGCATCACTTCCGAGCATTATCTCGACGAGATCTTAAACCTTATTGTGGTCGTGACCGCCGAAATGCTCAACTCCAAGATCTGTTCGATCATGCTTTTAGATGAGAAGAGCACGGAGCTGTCCATCAAGGCCACGCAGTCCTTGAGCGATGATTATAAGAAAAAGCCGAATATCAAAGTTGAGAATTCTCTAACGGGGTCGGTGATCAAGACCAAACAGCCGGCGGTTATTTATGATGTGCGTAACGAAGAAAAGTATGCCTACCGCGACCTGGCCTCCAAGGAAGGATTGACCTCGATGGTGGTGGTGCCCATGATCTTAAAAGATAAGGCCATTGGGGTGATCAGCGTCTATACTAAGAAGCATCATCGTTTCAGCAAAGAAGAGATCAATGTCCTGCAAATGGTGGCCAATCAGGCGGCAGTTGCGGTTGAGAACACTAAATTGATGGAAGAAGCGCTCAAAGCCAAAGAGGCTTTAGAAACACGCAAGCTCATCGAGCGCGCCAAAGGTATTTTGATGAAGATGAACACGCTTTCAGAGGACGCGGCCTATCGGCTGATCCACAAGAAAAGCATGGACACCTGCCGCTCTATGAAAGAGATCGCGGAATCGATCATTTTAATGTCTGATCTGCAAAAAGGGATTTGACAATAGCCTTTTTTTGGTCTATACTCACCATTAGTTATATGAAGTTTCCGGCATAGCCGTCGGTAACGTTTTAAATTGGACATAGGTGCCCAATGACCCGCAAGGGACATTGGGCTTTTTAATTGGAGCAAAGAAGCCCAATTTTCCCCATCGAACAGGGGAGATTGGGCTTCTTTTATTTAGGAGAGTTAATGTTAAACCGAGCAATCATCATAGGGCTGATCATTAGTTTCATTGTCACCGGTCTTGGGATCATGCCTGCGGCCAATGCCGCCATGACCATGGAATTACCGGCGCCAGGAACGATGGTTCATTTGAGTGAGAGATTTAACCCATTGCAGTTAAAGGGGATAAAGATCAATGCCCAGGATCCGCTGCGCTTCGATTTCTTGATAGATAAAGGGCAGAACGGCTCATCCACAGCCGATCTGCAGGGTGATGTGGCCCGTTTGACAAAATACTTCCTGACGGCTTTGACGGTGCCGGAAGAAGACCTTTGGGTTAATTTAAGCCCGTATGAAAAAGACCGCATCTCAACCGATGCTTTCGGTAATACCCAGATGGGTAAGGATCTGTTAGAGCAGGATTATTGGTTAAAACAAGTAGCCGCCTCTGTGCTGTATCCGGAAAGTCAATTGGGGCAATCCTTCTGGAGGGAAGTGTATGCCCAGGCGCACGCACGTTTTGGGACGACCAAGATCCCGACCCAGATGTATCATAAAGTTTGGATCGTTCCAAGTACCGCGGCTGTTTATGTGGGGGATAATGTTGCCTATGTGACCGAAAGCAAGCTGGATGTGATGTTAGACAGTGATTATTTAGCCATGACCAAGAATGCTGTTCCGGCCTTGTCCAAAGCACAAACGCTATACACGGATGCTTTTAAGAAGCTGGTTTTACCGCGTTTACGCCGGGAGATCAATGAAGGTAAGAACTTTGCGACGGTGCGTCAAGCTTACGGGGCAATGATCCTGGCCTTATGGTACAAAAAACATTTGCAGGAAAGCGCTTTGACCAAGATGTATGTGCGTCAGAACAAGATCAAGGGCGTCGATGTGTTGGACAAAGGGTCGAAACAAAAGATATATGCACAATACTTGCAGTCATTCCGTAAAAGTGTTTTTAATTATATCCGTGAAGACCATGATGCGTTTACCGGAGAGGTTGTGCCGCGCAAATATGTATCCGGTGGTTTTGAATTTTCCCACACGTCCAGGATCTATATAGAAAACGCGATGTTGGCAGCGGGAAGCATTCCTTTGGTAAATATGGCCATGGCCACGATCGATCTTTCTCCCATCAATGCGAAAGGGCAGATCACTAATGCAGCAATGTCTGTTCAATGGCGTCGGTGGGCCCCCAAATTAACGGCAACGGTGTTATTGGCTTTAAGCGGGATCACCGCTCAGGCGGCCATCTTTACTCCTACGGCTGATGGGGGTGTTCAGATCACCTTGGAAGCCAAGGATACTTTCGGCGGAACATTGCAAGCGATCGGAAAAGCTTATCAAAAGACAGATCCTGCCGGTTATAAACGGTCCGCCTTTTCAAAAAAGTTATGGGGGCCGGATGGTTTGGTCAAAGAGGCTTCTGGAGGCAGGGATCTCGAACATGTCGCTAAGGGCCAGGTCATTAAGATAGCGCAGCAAGTGCCTGCAGATGTGATGAAACTTTTGCAAGGGGCTGTGGCGCGGGGGGCAGGACAAACATTGTCTCCGGCCGCGGCTGAACCTGCAGGTTTATTGAATGTGGCTGCGGTGCCTGCGGCCAGTGCGGTTGTTCCTGTTCCGGCAGCGAGCGCGGTGCTAACAGCGCAGAAGGCCGCAACGGTTGAAGTGCGCGGAGAAAAACCGTTAAAGCCGGATACCTTGTTGATCTTAGGCGTGGTTGCGGTGGGGCTAGGGATCAAGCGTGCCGCATTGAACGGGAAAAAGAAATTACAACGTTCCATGACAACAGAGACCGCTTCACAACAGGAAAGTGTTGACGCATACGAAGATGTTCCGGAAAGCGCAACATTGCCGGTGATAAAAGATGCTGACCCTGTCGCGGATCTGGAAGCCATGCGCGCGTTAATTGCCAAGGGGGGTGTAACGGTTAAGGAGCCGGCCGTCGGATCCGCAGCGGATCAAACAAAAGGACCATTAGCCCCGGTGGTGCGTTTATTGCCGCACATCGGCACGCTTGTATTGATCACCACCTGGTTATTAAATAACGGTATCCCTTCATCATTTAACCTTGCCTGCGGCATCATTGGTGTGTTGATGTATGTTCCATCCTCGGGGATGTCGAAGAAAGAGGCCGTGCAATGGATGGAGTGGCTTAGAAAATCAACGAATTTCCTAACGGACCGCGGCGGCCAGCAGGCCGGGATCTCCAATATACGCGCCAATGCGCAGGATAAAACAGAAGTGACGCTGCAGAAGAAAGATAAAATAAAACGCGGGTTGGCTTGGGACGGGCTCTTTCCTGTATTTCACCGCAACATGGTCAATGATATGTACACGAAGTTTTATGCTGCTCTTCCGAAAGACTTCATTGATCTGTACAACAAAGGACGGTCGGGTGTTATTACGCTCATGGGGCATGTGCGATTCGCCACGGGGGGTTTACTG
>JANNCL010000147.1:0-8525 GCA_031386565.1 Candidatus Omnitrophota bacterium | reverse complement strand
GGCTATTCTCCTATGGGCTGGGGTGGTATTTGAAATCCCGATGTTTGTCATCTCCATGGTTATTTTATACGGCATTTTCTTGTATTTTGCCTGGTTTAAGAAAGAATTTGCATGTTGGATTTTTGTTTTCCTCCTGCCGATCAATCGTATTCCTAAATATGGGCAAACCGTTGACCAGTATATGTTCTTCTTTTGTCTCCCCTTGCTTGTGAGTTGGGTTGTTGAGAAAAAGGCGAACCATGGTCAGCCCCGGCAGGTATTTAGAAAATTTCCTTTAAATTCATTCATACTGTTATTTTGTTTATGGATTTCTTGGACATCCGCTTTTAGCCAGGAATATTTCAATATCAAGACATTGTTGACCCATGTCATGTGCTTTGTGATGCTGTATTATTTTTATGAACAGATTGTGACTGGTGCAATTGGTATTAAAAAAATGATTTGGATGCTATCGCTGGCTGGATTTCTCCAAGGAGGGATTGCTTTAATGCAATACGCAATGTTCCACTGGAACATTCTTCCCCAACTGCAAATGCTCATTTTACCCGGCATATCCAGGGATCAAATGTCGTCAGAAGGGGCTTGGGTGGATTACCGTAGTTTTGGTACGTTCTATAACCCAAACATGTTAGGGATTTATCTGGCCATGGTATTTCCCTTGACATTGTCTTTGTTATTCTTATCATCCTCATTCATAGAGAAATCTATGTTGATCCTGATAGCCTTCGTCATTCTCCTTGGTGTTGCTGTTTCTGATTCGCGAGGATCGGTGATGAATATTTTGGCAAGCAGTGCCATCATCATTGGTACTAATTGGGAACGAGTGCCTAAAAAGATTTTTTTTGGTCTGCTCGCCATTATTGTTACTTATTTCTTTATTTATTTAAACCCCCTGCAGCATTATTGGCGTTTTAGTGGGGGATTGAGTTATCGAGATATTATCTGGAATAATGCCATCACATTATTCAAGGAGCATCCCGTTAATGGATGGGGGATAGGGTCCATGCCCATGTTGAATATCAATCGCTTTGGTTTCCCATCGGATGCGGATTTAGACAATGCGCTAGCCCTGATCGTTTCTGATGGCAGCTTAGAATCCTTAAGTGGTCTTCATGCACATAATTTATTCTTGAATTACGCAGTTGAAATGGGGGTCTTGTCGGTGGTTCTTATCGTTTATTTTTATTTTAAATGTTTTAAAATATTTTTTTGCTCACTTCAAGCGTCATTTTTCCATGATGAATCTTTCAAGATCATAGCGGTAGGTTGTATTGGTGCAGTGCTTGGAAATTTTGTGCATAGTTTCTTTGAAGCATTGACCAATTTTAATTCCATTCCCACAGGCATGACGTTTGTGTTGATTGTTGCATTATATTTTGCGTGTATAAAAAATATCTCTAACAGTCAAATAAGGTTAACATGACAAAAAAACCATTGAAAATAGTCTTGCTAAATTCTCCCTGGATTAATAATGAAAAGGAATATGGGGTTAAGGCGGGAACCCGCTGGGCTTCCATCAGGGCTAAAGATAAGTTTCTGCCATATTTCCCTTATCCGTATTTTCTGGCAAGCGCTGCTGCGGTGTTGAAACAATCAGGGTTTACCGTTCATGTTAAGGATGCAATTGCGGAAGAAATCGATAAGGAAGAATGCTTCAAATATATTGAATTCTTAAAACCATCCCTATTGGTGGTTGAGGCTTTTACACCATCGGTTAGTTATGATTTGGCTTTTATGAAAGAGGCGAAAGAAAGGACAGGCTGTTACACGGCTTTTTCAGGTGTTCATGCCGGGGCACTTCCCAAAGAGATATTAGAGAACCCATTCATGGATTTTGTCCTGATGGGGGAAATAGATCACACCTTACGTGACCTTGCTTTTTATCTTAAAGAAGGAAAGTCTGACTTTGGGCATATTCCCGGATTGGCGTTCAAGGATAATGGGGTCATTAAAGTTAATCCAAGGCGCGCACCGATTGAGAATCTCGACGACCTCCCATTCCCGGAGCGTGATGAGCTTCCCATGCATAAATATAACGAACCTTTCAGTAAAAATCGCGCAACCGCGCGGATCACCGTGTCTCGTGGTTGCCCCTTCCATTGTTCATTTTGTATAGAACCATTTGTTTTTAACGGCAGCTATAAACACCGTTCGATTGCACTGGTCATTGAAGAGATCAAGTTAGTCCAAAACACGTATGGTGTTAAAGAAATTTTTTTTGATGATTCAATTTTTATGACCCAATGGGCCGTGGAAGTTGCGCAAGCCATCATTAAGTCAGGCCTTAAGGTTTCCTGGTCATGCTGGGTAGATTGGAATATAAAATATGAGCAGCTGACACTCATGAAAAAAAGCGGATGTATTGGTGTCAAGTTCGGCATTGAATCATCTGACAAGGCCATCCTGGGTGCAGTGCATAAACCTGTGAAGATTGATCGGATTAAAGAGCTGATTGCTAATTGCAAAAAGTTAGGGCTATTACGATTAGGTTCATTTTGCCTAGGTCTGCCGGGAGAAACGCGTGAAAGCATGCGCAACACCATTGACCTGGCCTTCTCTTATGACCTCACATCTTGTCAGGTCTCCATTGCAACCCCGCTGCCGGGGACGGAGTTTTATCAAGAAGCAAAAGAAAAAGGGTGGTTAACAAGTCAAGACTGGAACCTTTATGAAGCCAACAATAGTTTTGTTTTAAATTACGGAACCTGCTCCAAAGAGGACGTTTTAGAGGCTATGGACCTTGTGCGCAAGAAAAAAGTTCGGCAATTTTTAAAGAATCCATTAGTGGCTTTAGGTTATCTTTATAAATTATATAAAGCTAAGGGCTTTAAAGAATTCTTTAAAGATATAACCCATAAAATATCATTTGTCATCAAATCGTTATTACCCATGGAGTCAAAATGAGGGGATGGGAAGGCATTAAATTTTTATTTTTTTCTCGAGGCTTATCCCGTTGGGTGAACCGTATCAGGACAATTTTAAACCGGTTTTCTTGGGGGCCGAGTAAACAAATGGGCATCATCTTTGCATTTGTTGATTGTTTAAAAGAGCATCATCTCCAAGGGAATTTTTTTATCCCGGCAGTGCTCTTGAAAAGATATGCGGCCGAACTGAAGAAGGTTGATCGGCAGACCATTGAATGGGGCATACACGGGCTGGTGCATACTGACCATTCAAAGCTCAATGCCCATGAGCAAAAAACTCAGATAACGCAGGCCATTACGGTGTTTGACCAATGCGGTTTTGATTTCAAAGGATTTCGATGCCCATATTTACGCTTTAATGAACACACACATGAGATCCTGTGGGGCTTGAATCGGTTTAAGTTTGATAGTAGTAAATCTGTCCTTTGGGAGGAAGTATACAATAGGGAACAAGCGCATTATCTTTGGATTAAAAATTTTTATACAGCGCAAACATATGTCAAAAATGCAGCCCAACCATTGATGCTCGGTAGTTTGGTTGAGATTCCTGTGTCTTTACCTGACGACGATATCACCGTTGACCGTGAACATTATGATGCGGAAACAATTTTTCGCATGTGGGCATTTATGTTAAGGGCGTGTCATAAGAACAATGAGGTTTTTGTATTGCAATTGCATCCGGAACGTTTCCTGGAATTAAAAGACGTCTTAAATAAGTTGATCATGGAAGCAAAATCACTGCAGCCTTCAATCTGGATGACCACACTTGGCGAGGTGGCACAATGGCAAGAGAGCAATCCTTCTGGTGGTATGCCTGATCTTTATCAGGGTGCGTTTTGTATATCGGGAGATATTGATGCCATTACCATCAAAGATTTTTTTCTACGATTGCAGGAGTGGTGATGAAAGTCCAATTGGCCATTAAAAGAGCATTAGATTTGATCCTAAGCGTGATTTTACTCATTATTGGGTTGCCTATTTTTATAGGCATTGCGCTGGCTATCAAATTATCGTCAAGAGGTCCGTTTTTTTTCAAGCAGATGAGGGTTGGCTATCATCAACGTAGGTTTTGTTGTTATAAGTTTCGGACCATGGAGGTTGGTGCGCATGATACCGAACATGAAAAATTCATTGAGAAACTAATGACCCAAGATCCAGTTGTCCGCGAGAATACAACCAAAGTCTATAAAATGACCAATGACCATCGCATCACCAAGGTTGGTAAGATCATCAGAAAATTTAGCCTTGATGAATTACCCCAACTATGGAATGTGATTAAAGGGGACATGAGCTTGATTGGCCCTAGGCCAGCCATTGGGTATGAACTCAAATACCATGATCAAAATATGTTGAGGAGATTTTCCGTAAAATCAGGGATTACCGGGTATTGGCAGGTGCACAGCAGGTATTCCGTGGATTATCGGGAAATGGTGGCCATGGATTTGTATTATGTTGACCATTGGTCGTTATGGTTAGACTTGAAAATTTTATTGAGCACGATCCCTGTTATTTTAAAGATCAAAAGATCATTTTAAGGTGAACCAGCGCATGTTTAGGTTTAAAAACATTTCGGGTTCTGTTTTTGAGAATAGCGTTGCTATCCTTTTGACGCGGATGAGCCTTTCTTGTTCATCATTGATCATTACCATATTGATCGCCCGGAGGTTAGGTTCCGATGAATTAGGGTATTTTTCCATTGCCATGAGCCTTTGCACGATCATGCAATTCATATCCATGATGGGTTACGACACGATCATTTTACGCGAAATCGCAAAAGATTCGATGAAGGGGGGACGGTTCATTCAACATGGCGTGGTCCTGGGTGTTTTTTCCAGCGTCATCGGGATGGTTTTGATGGCAATCATTGGAAAGATGATGAACTATACGCCCGTGATCATGAAATCGGTTTATATTAGCAGCATTGTTCTTCTCCCAGCCTTTCTCAACGTTCTTTGTGAAACAGTTTTTATCGGGTTAAAAAAGGCTAAATATGCATTTTTTACTGCAATTATTAGGGAGTTTTCTTGGCTGTTGCTGAGCATCATGTGGATGAATGAGGCGAGCGGTATCTATGCGGTGATTTGGGCATTCATCGTTTCCAGGATCATCGGAGCAGGATTTTTGTTTTATTTTCTCAATAAGCAAAATATGGCATGGTGTGAGTATTTTGATTGGGTTGATCTAAAAAAGGTGATCAAGCTTATCCCGTCATTTGTGGCGATTAATGTATTAGCGAATGTGCTTTTGGAAGCAGACATCATCATCCTATCGCATTTTGCCCCTGCTGCCGATATAGGATTCTATAGTGTCACAAAGAAGATATTGAGGGTCAGTTTTATATTGATATTTAGTGTAGTTACCGCATTTATCCCCATCATCGTAGAGACCATTCATCGAAACCCAGCTATGGTTTACTCTTGTTTACGGAGGTATTCATTTCGGGTGTTGTTATTAAGCGGAGGCATTGCCATGGTCGTTTATGCCTTCAGCCGCAGCATCGTAATGATGACTTTGGGCTTAGGTTTTATGCCTTCAGTCATATTGGTGCATATTTTAATCTGGAAAATTATTCCGCTTGGTTTATCGTTTTTATGGTCAAGGTTTTTAATGGCCAGTAATCACCAAAACAAAGATGTATTTGCTTTAAGCGTGGTGCTTCCTATATTCTTGGTATCAAGCGTCCTGTGTGTGAAGAAGTGGGGCGTTGTCGGCATGGCGTGCGCCGATATTGCTTCGATGAGTATTTTAGCCGGACTACACCTTTATTTTGTTAATCGATGGGTGCTTTTTAAGGAGTCTAGGACATGAGAGTTTCAGTTGTTATCCCCATGTGCAATGCCGCTACGTGTATTCTTAATTGCCTTAAGGCATTGGATGCGCAGGAACAAAAGCCATTTGAAATCATCATTGTCGATAACAACTCCACTGATTCAAGCAAAACGGTGGTACAAAATGCAATTAGTGCGATGCCAGGACTAAGGATCATCATTTGCAGTGAAAAAAAAGTAGGGCCAGGGGCGGCTCGTAATACAGGTGTTAGGATGGCACAAGGAGATATCATTGCTTTTACCGATGTAGATTGTTTGCCACATCAAGATTGGATTAAAAACATTGCATTTGCTTTTGAACAAGATAGCGGATTAGACGCCATAGGTGGGGTCGATTGGCCGACCTCTCCCGCACCTACGGTCATGGGAAAGTTTCTTTCAGCCTTCTGGCTGCCGTATGATCAGATGCAACAATCCCAGGTCGCGTGTAAAGAAGATCTTTTTAACACCAAATTCCTTGTGACATTTAATTGTGCTTTTAAGCGGGCATTTTTTATGAAAGTAAACGGCTTCGATGAGTCTTTCAAGACGGGGGAAGACATTGACCTTTCCATCAGATCAATTCAACAAGGTGGGAAACTGGTTGCTTGGAACCAGCAAATCCGGGTTTGCCATCGGCAAGATATTCATTTGAAGGGGTTGCTCAAGAGGGAGTTCTGCTATGCAAAAGGGTTGACGCAAAATATTGAAAGGCATTTTAAAGGCAATATCATTATCATGTCGTCTCACCAATATTATCAGTGGCCAAGTCGCTTTGGGTTGACAGTAGTTTTAATGAGTAATGCGGTGAAAGTAATGATCCTGATGGCCCTATTGATACCAATCACAATTTTCTCGTTTAAGCTGAGCATGTTGGCTCTTGGTGTCACGGTTCTTTTTTATATGGTCAAGATCAGAAGGCAGGTTAAAAAGAATGGGGCGTATTTGTCTTTTCCAGAGACGGTTTTAGCCTTTAGCTATTACTTATCCAGGGAAATCGTAGAGTTATTAAGCCGTTTATTTTGGTCTTTTAAATACAAGGTTGTGTGCTTATGAGGCGAATTATAGAAAAAATGAATGAAATGGTTGCCCCTTGGGAAGAATATTCCTTTGGAGCACCGCCCAAATCTTTTTTAGGGGCGTTGAAAGGCTTTCTTAAAAGAATATATTTCTGGTCACAAAAAGAATATATGATTCGCTATTTACCATTCCTTAATGAGATCAAAAGCCTACCAGTCACAGCTTCGATCTTGGAAGTTGGCAGTGGTCCTGTTGGGATATCGCGTTATACTAAAAGGCCTATCGTGGGGGTGGATATCAATACCCAAGGGCCTCATTTTAAAAATATGAAAAAAGTTTATGGCAATGCATGGGAATTACCGTTTGAATCTGGTTCATTCGATTGTGTGATTTCGTCAGACATGTTGGAACATATTCCTAGGCAATACCGGGCAAGGTGTGTAAACGAAATATTACGGGTAGCCAAGGTAAAAGCCATCATTGGTTTCCCTTGTGGAGATCATGCGGAAGCTGTTGAAAAAGAGATGAGGGGTGTTTACCATCGCATTCTGGATAAGTGGCCGGTTAATAAGGGGGGGAAAGATAAGTTTATCCTACGTAACAATTTCTTACTGGAACATGATGAACACACCTTACCAAAATTTCAAGAAGTACAAGACTTTGTCAAGGAAAGTAAGGCCTCGATCCTAGATATAAAAGTGATTGATAATGAGAGTTGTCATGTTTGGTATTGGGGTGTTTTAGGGCATATGAAATATAGTTATGCCCGTTGGTTCTTCACCACCATGATGTTCATTGTCCTTTTTCCCATTCTTTCTAAGTGTTCATGGGGCGGGACGTACCGGAAAGTTTTTGTGATCTATAAATAATAAAGGGGACGCATGGATATTTCTATCATTATTGTAGGTACCAATGAAAAAAATTTTGTAAAGAAATGCCTCGATTCCATTCGAACGTCTCAGCTGACCTATTCATATGAAACCATTGTGGTCGATAATGCATCATCAGACGGCACGGGTGAGATGGTAAGGAAGGACTATCCCGAAGTCCATTTGGTCCACAATGAGAAAAAAGCTGGTTATATCCATAATAATATTGCGGCAACGAACATTTCAAAGGGAAAATATGTCCTTTTGTTAAATTCAGACATTGAGGTGATGCCGAATACCATTCAATACATGGCTGATTTTATGGAGCAACATCCTGACGCAGCGGTCAGTGCTTGTAAGCTGGTTTTTGAGAACGGGGATTTACAGCTCACCTGCCGTCAATTCCCAACCCCGCTCATTTATTTAAGCCGTTTTCCGCATTTTTTCCGTTGGGTTAAATTTGGGAAGAATTTCTCTAACCACGCGATCGTTCAAGATTACCTCATGATGGATTATGACCATCAAAAAACCCAAGCTGTGGATTGGTTCCTTTCGGCATTCTTTTTCATCAGGAGATCCGCTATCGAGTCTTTTGGGGGGTTAGATAAGCATTTATTCCAGCCATTTTATTTAGAAGACGTGGAGTGGTGTTTTCGTGCCAGATTGAACGGATGGAAGGCTTATTATGTACCCGAAGTTCATGCCATCCATTATTATCGCCGTGACAGTGTGAAGAAATTTGGGAAATTAAGCATTGTCCATATTTTAAACATCCTTTACTTCTTCAATAAGCATGGTTTATCTATGCTTTTGGGAAAACATAGGAAAGGGAATTAATCATGATATTTAAAGCGTTGTTGGGTTCAACTCTTATGTTAGGTATCGTCTTTTCATTCGAACCAATG
>JANNCL010000079.1:0-3290 GCA_031386565.1 Candidatus Omnitrophota bacterium | reverse complement strand
TCACCTTGCTTTGTCGTCACCTTGACAATTCGCCGGCTTCTATTTTCCATTACGCGCCGATTCTGCGGACCAGCTCTGCGCTCACCAATCACCGGGGAAATAATCTTCAACAAGCAAAGCCTATTGAGTATGCCACAGGTAACCTGGTTAGATCTGAATATTTACAATGACCCTTCCGGAAAGCCTAATTGCCATTACAATAAGAATGGTTGTACTGATCATATTTATTTAAGCATTTCCCACACAAAGATCTATGCGGTTGCCCAAGCCATTGTTACGCGATAAAAAAAATGTTTCAAAAAAAGATTTCGGCCATGTACTTGTAGTTGCCGGTTCTGCATCCATGCTTGGTGCGGCCGTTTTAACCTCTTTGGCAGCCATGCGTAGCGGTGCTGGTCTGGTCACCTGTGCAATATCTTCAGTATTAAATCTAACTCTTCAAAAGAAATTATCCCCTGTTATGATGACCCTTCCTTATAAAAGTTATTCTGATATTAAAAAGAAATTTACTTATTTTAATGTAATAGCGATCGGACCAGGATTGGGAAGGAGCATTGGTACAAAAAAGATCATATATACAATAATAACTGATTTTATGGGTTCGTTGGTCATTGACGCGGATGCGCTTAATTTGGTTTCTCTAGATCCGAGTATATTAATGAAATGTAAAGCAATAAAGATTCTGACGCCGCATTGCGGCGAAATGAGCCGTTTGACAGGTCTTAAGATTTTTGAAATAGAAAGAAATAGAAAACAGGTAGCGCTTGATTTTGCGGCCAAGTATAATTGTATTGTTGTTCTTAAGGGGTATCATACCGTTGTGGCTTCAGCGGATGGTAAGGTCTATATCAATAGAACCGGTAATGCTGGAATGGCTAAGGCTGGGATGGGTGATGTTCTGACTGGTGTGATCGCGGCAATACTTGCACAAGGTGTGAGTCCTTTTGAAGCTTCTAAGACGGCCGTATTTATTCATGGTAAGGCGGGGGATTTAGCGGCGATCAAGTTTAGTAAAGTCGGGATGATTGCTGTTGATGTCATAGAAGAATTGGGAAATGTATTAAAGAAATAATTTTTATCCGCCTTCAAGTTTAAGGTTAAACAAAAGTTAACTACATGACCATGTTCATAAGATCTTTGATCTTTTATTGGAACACTCAAAAGACGTTGTGTATTGTTTGGTGCTGCGTTATTGTATACGCCGTTTTCTTTACCATGATTTCTTTTTTGCGTTTTGATGCTTTTTCATATTCTGATTTTGATCTAGCTATTTTTACGCATGAATGTTGGAAGATCCTTCATGGCAGCGGTAATATCTCGATTCTTAACAATACGCCGATCTGGGGGAATGCCCTTGAATTAATTTCGTTTATTAATTGTCTGCCTTTTTTCCTTTTCAATTATAATCCTAAAAGTCTTTTATTTTTACAGGCATTTTTTCTGGGAGCAGGGGCTATACCGATATTTTTAATTGGTCGCCGTAAAATATATGAGCCTCTAGCCGCATGTTTAGCTATTTCTTACCTTTTCTATCCGTCGATCTGGTTTGCTAATCTTTATGAATACAATCCCTTGGTGTATGCTACTTTTACCTTGTTGATGGCATTTTATCTTTTCGAAATGGAACGTTTTAAGCTTTTTATGCTTTTCATTTTTTTGTCCCTTATCAACAGGACTGATTTAGGGATCGTAACAGTGATGTTTGGTTTTTATGCGCTTTTATCAAAAAGATCTTGGCGTTGGGTCTTGGGGCCTTCATTGATGAGTGTTTTATGGGTGGTGGTTGGCCTTTTGGTGATCATCCCTAAGTTTAAGAATGGTATTAGCTTTGATACATATTATCCTCAATTTGGCAAAGGATTCGCAGAGATCATTAAAAATGTTTTCTTGCATCCTGATATCGTGTATCGATCTTTTGTTACGCCAGGGAATATAGAATATTTTGTTCTGATCTTATCACCGGTGTGTTTCTTTCCGTTATTTGCCTTGAAGGAATTCCTAATTTGTGCCCTTTCTTTATTTCAGCATCTTATTTCGATCCGTCCTCAGGAACACACAATATTTTTTCACTATACTTCTACAATTACGCCATTTGTTTATATTTCGGCTGTTTATGGGATGATGCGGTTCTTTGGTAATCGACGTGTATCAGTATTGATCTGTGTTTTGCCTATTCTCTTATCGATATTCTCTAACGGCATGTACGGGCCTCTGTCTAAATACCAGGATTATTTAATGCAAACATCCAAAGATGCTGAGGATGTTTATAAAAAAGAAATGCTGAAAACGGTGTTAAAGAACGACCGCGTCATTAGCAGTTTTGAATTTTCCCCTATGTTGGCTGGCAGGAAGGATTACTATTCATTTCATTTTGTTTACTCAGGATTCTTATGGGATAACGTTCCGTATGATACGCCAAAGGGTATTGATTATGCTTTAATTAATTTTCAAGACTTTCGTCTTTTGAGTTTTTATCGTCCCGGCGCTGATAACCGAGTAAGAGAATTCCTGGAACAGGGGCATTTTGGAGTGTTGGATAGGGTAAATAGCGTTGTTCTTTTCAAGAAAGGATATCAAGGGGCCTTAAAGTTATACGAGATCCATGACGCTCGTGATGAAGAAAATCTCACTACAGGCATATTTCAAACAAGTAATCAAATTAGGTTAAAAGCCTTCGATGTTCATAAGGAGTTTAGAAAGAATGGCGTTTTCTTAAATTTTGTCTTTCATTGGAAAGCGCTGAGCTCTTTAAATCAAGAAGCATTGGCTAGGATGGTCATCGTAGATCATACAGGTCAAGAAGTTCATATCGATCAACGCAGCATTTGTTACGGAATATACCCTACATACCGCTGGGCGCCGGGACAAGAGATTGATGAATATTATGACATGGTCTTGCCAAGTTCTTTACCCGTTGGTGATTATAAAGTTTATATGTTATTATTTCCTAAAGGGTCAAGTGCGGCATATCCTTTGACTAAAATTGATGGGAATAAGCTTGTCGGAGATGCTCACACATATACAATGCTAACGACCTTCTCAATTTAGTTCACATTTCAATTCTATCGGAGGGATCGGTGATTATTAAAGGTAAAAAAGTTCTGGTAACCGGAGCCGATGGATTTATCGGTAGTCATCTGGTTGAAATGTTGCTCAATGAAGGTTGTGATATCAGGGCCTTTGTATACTACAATTCATTTAATTCTTGGGGGTGGCTTGATACTCTTCCTGAGGAAAAACTAAAGAAATACGGGGCTTTGACACGCAAGGATTCGATTCACGTGGAATGG
>JANNCL010000009.1:0-7928 GCA_031386565.1 Candidatus Omnitrophota bacterium | reverse complement strand
CTAAATACATGAAACGGTCGTTGACTACCGATGCGTCCGTCCCAATATCGAAGCGCAATAAAAAGAAAATGGAAAGTATGAAAAATCCTCCCGCAAATAAGAATAACCGCCGATGCCGCCATAAGATCAAAGCCGTGATCATAAGGACAAAAAAGATAACGCTTGGGGCATAGTCCCAGGAGAACAAGGTTATAGGCTGGGGAAGTTTATAGAATGCGTAAACATGGACGGGAAAAAAGAATTTCCAAACATAAAAAGAACATGACCATATCCAGATCAAGGCTGAAGTGCCAAGATCCATGATCGGGTTGCGCATATTCTGGGCATAAGTGACCCATCCGATCCCTCCGGCAATGATCATAAAAGGGATTTTTTCCATTACTGTTTTGAACGTAAATTGCCGGCGCAAGAACCAATCCAACAGGCATAAGATCAACGGCAGACTTAAGGCCATGGGCTTGCTTAAAATGCTCAATAGGGCCATAAGAAGTGCGGTTATATAAGAGAGCATTGATCCCTTTTGCACATACAAGGTATACGCCAGCAGGGATAAAACATAAAAGAACGCGTACAGGACATCTTTGCGTTCCGTGACCCAAGCGACAGATTCGACTTTCATGGGATGAATGGCGAAAATGAGAATGGCAAGCATCGCGGCGGAAGTTTGGAGTCCCCAGCGTTTTAAAAGGAAGAACACCATGATCGTTACGCCAATATGCAAGATCAGATTATCTAAGTGGAACACGAATGGATTAAAACCAAAGAACTGCCGTTCTAACGCGAACGATAATGTGCTGATAGGGAGGTAGATCTTGTTGACGCTTTGAGAAAAGATGTGTTGGAGAGAATCGGGAAGTGAACCGATGACTGCCGGATTCAATAGAATGTGCTGGGGATCATCAAATTGCAGGAAGCCCGCTTTGAGGACCGGCCAGAACGCGAATAGACTGACAATAATTACTATAAAAAAATTGATCATCGTTTATACTATAGAACATTATGAATAAAAACAAAGCTCAAATTTATTGTTTTGCGTTTGCTTTAGGCGTGCTGGGGATCATGGCGTATTATGCCTTTGTTACCGTTAATTGTCTGGCGTATCCTTGGTGGGTAGGGTTAGGTAGTGATGGCGATGGCACTTATGTTACCCAAACATTGCTTTTATTAAATAACGGTCCATTGCAACTGGTCTTTCATCCTGGTGCAACGGTGTATGGTTTACTCGGGATTATCTTACGGGTTGTTGATTCTTTTGATCCGGCACATATTTTTCTAAATCTGCAGCATATGAAAGACCCGGCGGCAGTCTTTGTCTTACTGGACCATGCCATGCATATTTCACGTATCGTGATCTTCCTGCTCAATGTCTTGTGTTTGTTGGTTTTCTGGCGAGTGCTTTATCAAATAAGCAAAGATCTTTTCCTTTCGCTTGGATTATCCGGTGTCCTGATGACGGCGTTTTTCATGATGGACCTTCGGGTGTTCATTGTTCGTCCGGAATTGACCAGTTTTATTTTTTGCATCGCGTTATTTTCACTCCTCTTGTCGGTCAGGCAGAAGCGGCTTTCTAAAGAAGCGGTGGGTATTCCAACCATGATCATGATCGGGGTATTGGGCGGATTTGCTATTCTAGCTAAGGTTCAAGCGATCTTGCTCGTTGGCCCTTTAGCTTTGTGGTGGTTTTGGAACATGCCCGGGATGATACTAAAAAAGATAGAAGATCGGGTGACCTGGACTGCCGTGAGCATAGCTGTTATCAATACCGTGATAATGCCTTGGGGTTGGTTTAAACGTCCGGATTTTTTATTGGGGTATTTAAAAGAACTTTATTATGCACGGGAAGAGCATCAGATGTATGGGCCGGCACCAGACACGGTTGCCCCGGTGTATATGATCATCATGGGCATTCTTTTGCTCTTGAGCATCGCCAGCATATGCTGGCCTCATCGCTTTGGCCGGCTGCTTGCTAAAGTGTTGGTCGGTGTTGGTCTTTTTCAGACGGGCATCATTGTTTCATGTTATGCCGTATTTTTAGGATTAGGGCAGTCCTTTTCTGCTTATAATGCTGCTTCCAATCATTTATTATACGCTTTAACGACCAATGTCCTCTATGGCGGGGCGGCCAATCACCGGGTCATTGACGCGGCAACGGTCAAAGCGGTCATTAATCTTCACCTGAGCAATCACTTAGCCGGGATTGGAATATTGTGGTATGTGGCTGCGGCGGTTGGGTTGTGTTTGTTCCGGTTATGGCAGACATCGGTGCGATGGCGGGCGTATGTCTTGATCCTGTTCTTATGCGTGTCAGGGATGGGTATCGATATCATTTCCAGTTTCAGGCAATATTTTCCCGGGCAGGTGATCATTATATGTACGTACGCGATCTATTCGCTGCCGGTTTATTTATGCGCGCTGGCGGTGCTATGCACCGCGGAATTGTCCAGTCTTTCTGACGGTGTCCTTAAATTGAGGGTGCGCAGGCTGGTATATGCTGTATTAGTGGTACACATGGTCATGATCGCGGCATATGTGATCAAGATGCCCAAATGGGATGTTAAGAATAATAGAGGACAAACACCGGATCAAGAAATGCTAAACACACTTTCTGCCGTGCCGGATTTCTGGCATAGGGCATCGCAGGGAAGGATATAGGCAATGATCAAACGTGTTCTTATCATTGTGGCTTTAGGTTTAGCGGTGTCGGCCGTTTATGTCATTGCTCATGTGAAACCCTGGGCGATCGCGCGGATCAAGAAGGAGATCACATCATCGCTGCATGCAAAGACGGTCACCATCAAAGACCTGGTGATCCCGTGGCGCGGGCCGATCGTCCTTTCTGGTCTGGTGATCACAAAGAACAGTGACCTGGATATCAATGTCCCGCAAATAACCTTAGATAAAGGACTTTGGTCGGTGATCGGCGGCAGTACCGGAAAGATCCAGTTAAAGTCTTTTCAGGCCCAGCAATTGAAGATCACGGATGTGCAGATCGATTTTTGGTGGAAAGGGGGAGCTCTTGTTTTTCATATCCTGGAAGGTAAGGTATTAAATGGTTCCATCCAGGGCGATATCATTCTTCAGATTTCAACGACGCCAACTTACCGGGCGCATATTAAACTGGCCAATATCAGTTTGCCTAAGGTGATCAGTGATTATAAATTACAGCAGAAGTTATCATTGACCGGCAAGTTGTTTGGGGCAATTGATGTTAGTGGTAAGGGAAAGTATTTTGCGGTGATCAACGGTGAACTGACAAGCGTGCATGAAGGCGGGGAGCTGATCATCAATGACACGCAGTTCATTAGGGACATGGTCAAGCGCATGAAGTTAGATCAGGTTGCTGGTTCAGAAGAATTATTTGTGGCTAGTTTGAAACATTATCTCTATAATAGAGCAAGTGTAAAATTACAGCTAGAGAAGAAAGATCTGGTCTTAAGTGCGGACTTAGACGGAGATTCAGGAAAACGCAGCTTTCCCATCGTGTATCATGATTTTAATTTAGAAAGGTTGGGTTTATGAGAGGACTGTCGATCGTTTCTTTAATACTGGTTTTAACGGGGTGCGCGCATATAACGGTGGATGCGCCGAAGGAGCCTATTAAGTTGGATGTGACAATGCGTTTGGATATTTATCAGCATATTCAAAGTGACATTGATGATATTGAGAATATGGTCAGCGGTCCTGCGAAGAAAGCGCAAGCCAAAGATCAGCATAGTTTTCTAGATATGTTGGTCACCAAGGCGTATGCTGAGGATGGTCTTGGTGCGGTCGTACAAGAAGCGGTCGCGCGCCGCAAAGAACGCCGCGAGAAACTTGTCGCGTTGGAACAGACGGGGGCTATCGGCGAAGATCGTGCGGGCATGGCGGTCGTTAAGAATCCGGCGGGTGATGCGGCATCGATCGTCAGCGCGGAGAACGCGGATCGCCGCATGATCTACCAGGCGGTGGCGAATAAGAACGGCAGTTCGGCGGATGATGTCGCCGGTCTTTATGCGAAACGTTTGCAGAATGATGCTCCTTCGGGAACACCGATCGAGACTGAAGGCGGATGGCAGATAAAGTAAAATTTCTTATGGCTTTAGGCGCGTGGGTCGTCTTAGGGCTGTTGCTCTATGCCAAGACCTTCCACGCGCCTTTTCTTTTTGATGATGAGATCCTGATCGTGCATAATCCTTACGTTCAGGACCTGGCGCACGGCCTTGATTCATTAAAGAATATTTACAGTTACCAGCATTCTCGTTTGCTGACCAATTTAAGCGTCGCCTTGAATTTTCAATGGGGGCGTTTGGATACCTTCGGGTATCATGTCGTTAACTGGCTGTTACACCTCTTAGTCACCTGCGGTGTTTGGTATTTGACCCGCATGATCATGGCTTTTAAGAAAATAGAGGCATCTGTCGATATTGCGTTCTGGTCGTCGTTATTGTTTTTAGTGCATCCGCTGCATACCGAATCCGTCAGTTATATCAATCACCGCAGCAGTTTGCTGGTCACGTTATTTTATTTGTGGTCGTTGATCTTTTACTTAAAAGCCAGAACAGCATCAGACCCGGGCAAAGGATGGCGATTTTTTACGCTGGCCGGTATTAGCGCGTTACTGTCCTTATTGAGCAAAGAGTCCGCCTGGACCTTACCCTTGGCGTGGATCATGGGCGACATGCTTTTATTGAACCGTTCTCCCAAGCGATCTCTTTGGGTATCGTTGGTGGTCATCGGCGGGATCTTGGCCGCGATCTTTGATTTCAAGATCAAGAGCCTCTTGATGACCGCTGTGTATTCGCAATCCCATCGGGGGGATTATTTGACCTTGGGGACATATCTATTGACGCAATTAAGGGTATGCGTGGTGTTCATCAAATTGATGATCATCCCCATTGGTTTAAATGCCGATTATGACTTTCCGATGTCGCATAGCATTTTGGAGCTTCAGACGGCAGGAGCTTTGCTTTTATTGCTTCTCATGTCTGTCAGCGCCTATGCCTGGCGTCATCGCTGCTGGTATTGGAGCTGGTGTGTTGCTTTATTTTTTATATCATTGCTTAGCCATATTTTCCCGGCGCGCTATAACGTGATCGCAGAACACAAGGTGTATTTAACAATGGCGTTATTGATCCCGGTAATCGGCATTTGGTTACACGCCTGGCTGAGAGGCCGATTTGTCATTGTTTGCGCGTTGCTCATCGCTTGTTTTGCGATGCTGACCATACAGCGTAACGAGGTATGGGCAAGCCCGATACGGCTTTGGCAGGACACCTGTCAACGATCCCCTCAAAAACCACGGCCGCATCTGAACTTAGCTTCCGCTATGCTGCAAAGCGGGAAAGTGCAGGAGGCGGAGGTATTATTCTTTGAGATGATCAAGATGGCACCGGAATATGTGGAGTCTTATATTAACCTTGCCCAGATCGAGACGAACAGGGGGAATTTAGATAAAGCATTGATGTATTCTGATCAAGCCGTCCTAGTCAATCCGAGTTTCGATGTTGCCAATTTACAGAACGGATTTCTCCATGACCGCATGGGTCATCGGGATCAAGCGATCAAAAGTTTTGGGGTCTGGCTTTTGACCCATCCCAATGATACCTTCATCATCAACCGCATTAAATATTTACAACATAGAGACGCCATTAATGGCGTCTCTGAAATTCGGTAATAACGTTTTGTTTAAGCAAATCTGCTTTTATCGATGGCTTTCAGGAAGGCGGCTTCTTTGGAGATCTTGCCGGTCGTGACTAATTGAGTGAGGGAGTCGTCCATTAATTGCATGCCGCTGGCGCGGTTCATTTGGATCTCGCTGTTGAGTTTCACGGTCTCTCCGCTTTGGATGATATTACCAAGCGCGGAGGAGCGCAATAGGATCTCATAGGCTGCGTGCCGCCGGCTGCCGTCGACGCTGGGAATAAGCTGTTGGGCGATGATGGCGCGCAGGTTATTGGCTAGGATCGTGCGGATCTGATTCTTGCGATTCATGGGGAATGCATCCACGATACGGTCAACGGTCTTGGCGGCGGAATTGGTATGCAGGGTGCCAAAGACCAAAATACCCATTTCCGATGCGGTCAATGCCAATTCCATGGTCTCCGGATCGCGCATTTCACCGACTAAGATGATGTTCGCGTCGCTTTTGATCGCCGTACGCAAACCTGTTGAAAATGAAACAGTGTCCCGTCCGACCTCGCGATGGCTGATCAGGCATTTCTTTTTAGGATGAATGAATTCCACTGGTTCTTCAATGGTGATGATCTTAAAGGCAAAGTTGGTATTGAAATAATCCATCAGTGCGGCCAGCGTTGTTGATTTACCGCTGCCCGTAGGGCCCGTGACTAATGCAAGCCCTGATTTCCACTTGGCGAAATTCTTGATATGTTGCGGTAGATCTAATTCTTCAATGGTGCGTATTTTAGAGGGGATCAAACGGAATACGGATCCGATGCCGTAAAAGTGTTTGAAATAATTCGCCCGCATACGGTAACCATTATAGCTATGAGCGAAGTCCAGGTCTCCGGTTGACAGGAAATTGCGCCATTCTTCCGGGGCGGCAATAGGGGACATCAGCCGTGTCAGGGATTCATTGGTCAGGACAGTATCGCCTATATCAACTAAAGTCCCTTGTAAACGCATTTTTGGCTTCTGTCCTTCTTCAAGATGAAGGTCAGATCCTGAGCGTTCGATCAAGATGTTAAATAAGGCGTCGATCTCTGCCATAAATTATTTTCCTATCATCGCTATCATCATGGCCGGATTAATGGCCCTGTCCAAGGCCTCGCTCTTTTCAATGATGCCGTTCGCGGCCAGTGTTTGCAGGGAAGTGTCCATTAACTGCATGCCAAAGTTCTTGCCGGTTGTCATGACATTGTTGAGCTGGGATATTTTTCCCTCACGGATCATGCTGCTCACCGAGTGGTTAACGATCAATACTTCAAACGCGGGGACCATGCCTTTGCCGTCTTTTCTGGGGACTAGCTGCTGGCAGATAACGCCGCGTAAAGATTCCGATATCATGTTGCGCATGATGCCTTGTTCATCCGCGGGAAATGAATCGATCAGTTTTGAGATGGTTTGGCCGGCATTGACTGTATTCATGGTGCCAAAAACCAAATGTCCCGTTTCCGCAGCGGAGATCGCTAGTTGTATCGTTTTAAGGTCGCGCAGTTCGCTGACAACCAAGATATCCGGGTCTTCACGCAAGGCCGCGCGTAGCGCATTGTTCTGGGACATGGTGTGACTGCCAACCTCACGCTGGGTTATCTGACATTTATTCGGTTTGAAGATGATCTCGATCGGCGACTCAATGGTGATGATATGGTCCGCACGGTGGCTGTTAATGATATTGATCAATGACGACAGGGTCGTTGTTTTTCCGCAGCCGGCAGGTCCGGTGACTAAGACCATTCCCTGTGCCCACTTGGTCAAATTGACACAGTGTTGCGTCAGGCCGATCT
The DNA here is from genome assembly GCA_031386565.1 of Candidatus Omnitrophota bacterium. Lineage (GTDB taxonomy): Bacteria > Omnitrophota > Gorgyraeia > Zapsychrales > Fredricksoniimonadaceae > JACQQW01. The sequence continues at coordinate 486 of JANNCL010000009.1, read as the reverse complement.
CTTCCGGTGTCGGGATCTTGGAGGGGATCAGGCGCACGGTCAAGTCCCAGCCATCGCGTTGTTTCATCAGCGACATACGAAAACGTCCGTGATCTGGGATGGAATGTACATATTCCGCGTCGCCGGTGGCATCAAATATTTTGACGATCTCAAGCGGAAGCGTGTTGCGGATCAGGTCTTCTGCTTTTTTAGCGGACAATATCTCTTCCGAGATGGTCATTAACTGGCTTTGTTTCCGGAATATAAGTGGATTGTTCGCACACAGGTGAACATCACTGGCCCCTTGCTGACGGGCCAGAATAAGGATCATGTTCAGATCTGTTGGAATGGTGCTCATGGGGTTGATTATAAAAATTAATTTCACAATAAACAAGAAAAGAATTCATTTTGATTGCGGCGATGATTTTGTTATAAATAGGCATATTAAAAAGACATCCTATAAAGAGTCAAGTATTAAAAACGAAGTAAAAAAAGTTGTCAAAGAGC
>JANNCL010000005.1:0-2714 GCA_031386565.1 Candidatus Omnitrophota bacterium | reverse complement strand
GATCAAAGGCTTTATCGATACGACGGTTTCCTCCGGGCTAATGATACGGGTAGCCCGCAAGAAGCACGGCCTGATCGGCATTGCAGACGGCGGCACGGCGTATGCCATAGGTCAGGCGGGGGATTTGAATTATTCTAAGGGGAACGTAGTTTCTGCGGCCAATGAGTTCTTAAGCGAAGCGGGCCTTTCTTATCATAATTTTAATGCCTTTGTCCGGGCTTCTTATTTTGTTGATCCGGTCAATTTTTATAATAAGTCCCTGACGGCATATGAACGCAAGAATGCCGGACAAGCCTTTCAGTTATTAGACGCCTACGTGGAGGGAAAGTTTGAGCCTGCCGGTCATGCGTTGGATGTCCGGGTCGGTAAACAAGTCCTTAATTGGGGTGAGAGCCTGTTTATCCCCGGGGGTTTAAGCGTTACCAATGCCGCGGACCTTTCCAAGCTAATGTTGCCCGGCGCGGAAGTGCGTGACGCCCTTTTGCCGAGCCCGATGATCATGGATTCGTATCAGCTGACTGATCAACTTAGCCTTTCGAATTATTACATCTTTAAATTTGACCGGATGAGGACTAGTGTGTGCGGGACTTATTTTGCAACAGACAATGCCACTTGTGAAGATGGTAATGGCGACATCACCGGCGGTTATGGATTTTTTCCTGAGGGCACCCCTGGTTGGGTTTCTCATAGGGTTTCGGGTAATCGGCCGTCGAATCATGGCCAGTATGGAGCAGCATTGCGATATCTTGCGGCGGAGTTAAATGATACGGAATTCGGATTTTATTTCATGAATTATCATAATCATGCCGGTTCTGGGTCTGCGGTTGCTTCTTTGGCCGGTGATCAGCCTTTTTACCGGGTGGATTATGTTGAGAATCTCCAATCTTACGGTGTCAGTGTCAGTACAGATGTGGCGGGCGTGGCCTTGCAAAGTGAATATTCCTACCGTCCTCGCTATCCGTTACAAATTGAGATCAATGATATTTTTGCCGCAGCACAATATTTTCCCGGAGCAGGATTGCCGGCGGCTCAGGCCCCCGGTGATGTGGTGCGCGGCTATCGGGAGATGCCGGTACAGCAATTGCAGGTGAATATGACCAAGGCTTTCGGGCACGAGAATCCGTTTGGTGCCCAAGAGTGGAATGTGGCGGCTGAGGCGGCCATGATCTATATTTCTCATTTTCCAAAACAAAGCGATCTGCGTTTTGAAGCGCCGGGAACGGATCTAGCCGCGTATGGCGGCGTTGGTTCTCCGGATATACAGACCTCAGGGTGGGCGGATCGTTTGTCGTGGGGGTATGTCCTGGCCACATCGACGACGTATCAGCAGGTGGTGAGGAATGTCGACCTGATGCCGCGGATCGCTTTTAGTCAGGACGTCCAGGGAACGACTCCAGCACCTTTAAGTCAGTTTGTCGCTGATCGTTTAAGCGTGAATGTCGGCATGACGGCCAAGTATCTTGAAAAATGGTCGGTGGACCTTGGGTATACAAAATTTGCTGGAGCAGAAGATCGCAATGCGCTGGGAGATCGGGATTTTGTCAATTTAACGGTGAAACACTGGTTTTGATGATGCAAACATATAAAAAGCTTTCATTAGCGCTGCAACAGAGGTTCCGCCGGCAGATCCTTTCACGGAAACGTGAGATGGACCTTGTCATGTTGGACCGTGAACAGGTTGATGAATATAATAAAAATGGTGAAGACGGCGGTTTGGCCGTGCTGTATGATTTTATCATTAATACCCTTTTAAAGATCGCGCCTTTATCCGGCGAGGCCTTGGACATCTGTTGCGGCCCGGCTCAGCTGATGCTGCGGACCGCGCAGGCCATGCCGGAGATGCATTTTACGGGTTTGGACCTCTCTCCCCGGATGCTCTCTTTTGGCGCGGAAAATAAACTGAAGCTTAAGGTGACCAACGCGGATTTTAAGGCAGGGAGCATGTACGCGCTAGAGGCGCAGTTCGAGCGTAAGTTCGACCTGATCACCTGGTGTGACGCCATGCACCATTGTGATACGGAAGAAAATGTTATCAAGGTTTTAGATCAGATCAGCCGTATTCTAAAGGATGATGGGTGTCTTTTGATATTTGATTTTATCCGACCGAAAACCGGAACACTGGCCTTACAATTGTCAGATCTGTACGCGCGTCCTTTTGGGGATTGGCTTTTTCAGGACAATCTGGATTCTTACAAGGCGGCATTCACATTTGACGAGACAGAGGAGATATTGCGGGGGTCAGAATTAAAGCATTGGCGCCATATAGAACCCGTGATCGGGAATATGTTCCAAATGATCATTGTATCTAAAACGGCACGGCCTAACCCTAAAAGTGTCTGTAACTTAAGATACGGCTGGCAGAAAATGGACCATCTTTTTTTGCAGACTGTTTTTGCGGGGAGGGTATGATGTTAAGTCCGCAAGCGCTTAAGGAAGTCCTGGAGATCGGAATGTGCGCGGTCTCCACCTGTAATAATCAACCGTGGCGTTTCCGTGTTTGCGGTGATGAATTACACATTTTTATTTTAAGGACAAAGAATTTTTTCTTGAAGTTGGAGGGGAATACCTGGATCGAATTAGGGACAATGCTGGAGAATTTAACCGTTGCGGCGGCATCAAAGGGGTATCGCCTGGAGTATCGCTTGCAAGAGTGCTGTGGTTTGGATGAGCCGGCGGCGATCGCGGTATTTATTCAGGGAGATGTTGATCCTGTT
>JANNCL010000341.1:0-11931 GCA_031386565.1 Candidatus Omnitrophota bacterium | reverse complement strand
GGAGAAACCAGGACTTCCTCAATGCTGCGCTGGAACTTGGCCCCGAAGAAAGAACTCACCACATTGCCGTAAGCACTGCTGATCACCGCCATCATGACCAGACCAGGCACAATGAACGCCATATAACCGACACCGTTGATCGAAGCCACTTGCGACCCGATGAATTTACCGAAGATCAAAAAATACAATGTCTGTGTCACCAGCGGCGGCAACAAAGTTTGCGTCCAGATACGCATGATCCGCGTGATCTCTTTGCGGAGAATGGTCTTTAATGATATCAACTGCGCGGCAAAGTTCATTCTTTGATGATCTCCAGAAACGTTTTTTCCAACTTTTGGTCCTTGGTCAGATTCGCCACAGTATCCAAACGCACCAATTCGCCTTTTTTGATGATGGCGGCATGACGGCACATTTGTTCAACCTCTTCTAAATAATGCGTTGTTAAAATGATCGTCGTTCCCTGGCGATTGATCTCTCTTAAATAATCCCACATGCCGATGCGCAGCTCCACATCCACCCCGGCGGTCGGTTCATCTAAGATCAGGACTTTAGGATGATGGATAAGCCCACGGGCGATCATCAGGCGCCGTTTCATTCCGCCTGATAACGTTCGGGCCATGGTATTGCGTTTTTCCCACAACCCGACTTTCTTTAAGATATGCTCCGCGTCTTTCTTTGCGATCGGATAATCCACCCCGAAATACCCGGCCTGATTGACCACAATGTCCTCGACCTTCTCGAACATATTGAAATTAAATTCCTGTGGCACCACACCCAGACAATTCTTCGCGGCACTGAAATCTTTATCAATGTCATGTCCGAAAACCTTGATCGTTCCCGAGGACTTATTGACCAATCCGGTCAAGATACTGATAAGCGTGGTCTTGCCGGCACCGTTGGCTCCAAGCAAAGCAAAAAAATCCCCTTTATCCACAGTCAGGCTGACGCCTTTAAGGGCTTTGGTCCCGCTCTTATACGTTTTGACAATGTCTTTTATTTCGATCGCATGCATCATTGCGCTCCGGTCTTTAAAATGACAACTTCTTCCAATATCGACAGGTCTACCGCGGGGGAGACCAAACATTCGACCGTATGGCTGTTGGCTGCCGCCTGCACATCAACGATCGTCCCGATGAATAACCCTTCCGGGAAGGTGGAACTTAATTTTGAGGTGACCACCTTATCGCCCACTTTCACGTCGGCATTATCGGTCAAATATTGCAGACGACATATGCCTTGCAATGTCCCTGTTAATAATCCATTTTCCCGCGTGCGCGAAACGACCGCGGCCACGCTGAAATTAGGATCCGATAATAGGATCGCCTTGCTGGTTGTCTTGCCCACTTCAATGACCTTACCCACAACCCCCAACGGGCTCAGCACCGGCATGCCCACCTTTACGAAATGCGCACTACCCTTATCTAAGATCAATGATGCGTTCCAGCTCGACGGGTCACGACCGATCACATTGGCCACGACCGTCGTGAAAGTTTGCTGGCGGCGATAATCACTGATCGCTCCTAAACGGCCGGCCTCCATATTCATCTCTTGCAATCTGATCACCTTGGCTTTCAGCAGGTCGGTTTGATTGCGCAACCGCATATAAGCATCCCAGGTATCATGAAAATAGATGAGTTTCTTGAACTCAAAAACAAGGTCCTGTACGGCGTTAACGGGTTTAGACGCCCTATCCAACACCACAATGGCGTTAGGTAACTTTGGTTTAAATAAAACAATGGTCAAGGGGATGATGAAGATGCAACAATAAATGGCTGGCTTAAGGAATTTCCGTAACACAACTAGAAGTCAAGTTTGGCTTGTGCGGTAAATCGACGGCGCATGGCCGCGGACATATTCAATGTCTCGCCGGTACCCATGACCACCGCGGTTAATGGATCATCCGCAACATGAACTGGAAGACCTGTTTCTTCCGCGATACGTTTATCCAGACCGCGCAATAACGAACCGCCGCCCGCCATGACAATACCGCGGTCAATGAGGTCAGCAGCCAGTTCCGGCGGTGTATGTTCCAAAGTAGATTTGGAAGCATCCACAATCGCTTGAACAGGATCTTGCAGGGCTTCACGGATCTCGACAGAGGTGATATTGATAGTTTTAGGCAATCCCGCGATCAGATCGCGGCCGCGCACATCCATGTTCAATTCTTCTTCCAGAGGATAGGCCGAACCTAAACGGATCTTGATCTCTTCCGCCGTGCGTTCGCCGATCATCAAGTTATAAGTTTTGCGTAAATATTCAATGATCGCCATATCCATCTCATCCCCGGCAATGCGGATCGATTTGGCATAGACTAAACCGCCTAAAGAAATCACAGCAAATTCTGTTGTGCCGCCGCCGATATCAATGATCATATTACCCGCCGGCTCATGCACCGGTAAACCGACCCCGATGGCCGCAGCTTTCGGTTCTTCGATCAAAATGACGTTACGCGCACCGGCATGTTCCGCGGAATCAATGACCGCGCGTTTTTCGACTTCGGTAATACCCGACGGAATAGCAATGACAATGGTCGGACGGAAAGAAAACTTACTAGGTTGGACTTTTTGGATGAAATATTTTAACATGGCCTCGGTCACTTCAAAGTCAGAAATAACCCCGTCCTTCATCGGACGTATGGCCACGATGCTGCCCGGAGTACGGCCTAACATTTTCTTTGCTTCTTCTCCGACAGCCACAACGCGGTTGGTATCTTTTTCGATCGCAACAACAGAAGGCTCGCATAAAACAACACCTTCGCCTTTAACATAGACAAGCGTCGTTGCAGTGCCTAAGTCAATGCCCATATCCTTGGAGAACATGCCCATGAAGGCGTCGGATGCTTTGCGGAAAAGTTTTTGAACTTGATTTACCATGTTGGACATGATACTTAAAACAAACACGCATGTCAAACGAATTCGGTGCTATAAGTTAAGCCATGCCAAGAGTTTTCATGTCTTTGACAAATTGAGGATATGATTTATGCGTGCATTCAATGTCTTTGATCGTAACCCCTACCCTTAAACCTAAAACAGCAAAGGCCATGGCTAAACGATGGTCATGGTGAGGATCCAAAACCTGACCGCTTTGGTACATTTTTTGAGGAAAAATAGTCAAAGTGTCACGGCTTTCCGTAACCTTTGCCCCCACTTTTCTCAATTCTTGAGCTAGGTCGCTGATGCGGTCAGATTCTTTAACCCTCGCATGGGCAATATCAACTAACTTAGTCGTCCCTTGGGCAAACATGGCCAGCACGCTCATAATTGGGACTAGATCCGGACAATCCTTTAAAGAAAAAACGCCTCCCTTAAGATCGAAAGGCCCTTGAATCGTGATGACTTTGGCATTCTTATTGAACTTAACACCCATTTTCTTTAAAAAACCGAGTATATGACCATCCGATTGAACCAGACGGTCATTGAATGTCCCTTTTAAAATGATCTTGGAGGGCAGCAACGCTGCGGCCGCCATAGGAAATGCTGCTAAACCATAATCTGAGGGAACATGAAATCGTTTCAAACCTTTAAACTTTTGCCCACCCCTTACAATGATCTCACGGGAGGACTTTTGTGAAACAACAATGCCTGCTTCGGCTAATATTTGCCGTGTCATCACAATGTAATCACTGGAAACTAATTTATCCCCTTTGATCACAATACGCGTATCTTCTTTCAATCGCGGCAAAGTGATCAGTAGAGCTGAAATAAATTGAGAACTAACGGATCCGTCGATGGTGATCTTACCGCCCTGGATATGGCCGCCTTTATAAACGATAGGAACAGATTCCTTGGGCCCATCACCAACGATGTCCATGCCATTTGCACGCAATGATGCACATAGATGGGCATTCGGCCGCCCAATAAGCGTCCCCTTCCCATTAACCCTGGCATGGGAAACATGTAATGAGAGCAATGGCAGAAGGAAACGCAATGACGTACCCGATTCACCAACTTGAAAAACTTTTTTCCCAGTCTGCAACGCAAGGGCTATATTTTTTGCTACCACCGCATCCTCACAATCCGATGGGGCGATGATCGAGGAACTCCCTCCGCATGCACTAATGAAAAATGCCCGTATCGAATATGACTTTGACGCGGGTAAATGAATACTGCCTTTTAATGCTGTTATAGGATGGACTTTCAGATTCACGGCTTAAAAACCACGGTATCATTTTTGCGGACTTTGCGGCTGGAAAAAGGCGGGATAATATCCGCCGCGGATAACTCTTCCTGAACACGGGAAACACGGACGTCCCCTAAATATTCATCACCCCGGTAAACAGACAACACATCCCCCGCCTTAACACCTTGCTTAACGCCTAAACTAGCCACAATAAAATCGGATTCCTTATCCACGCTCAACACTTTGCCGCGCGTGCCGTCATTTGGATTGACCACGATCTTATCTAATTCGATCTTAGGCACAGCGGGTTTTGCGGGAATACCATTATCGTTAACAAAACCGGTCCGCATCTCCGCCATTTTCTTCTCAACGTCATCATTGATCGTTTGTAATTTCGCCACACTCAATTGCAGGGCATTGACCTTATCCTGCTCGGACTTGAACAATTCGCCGGCTTCGTCATATTTCTTTTTTGCGGCCTCAAGCTCGACTTGGACACTTTCTTTTTCTTTCTTAGCTAACTCGATCGTTTCCTTAAGCTTGGCATTCTCTGTTTTTAATTCTTTACGCACACCGTCATTCAGATCTATCTCATCCATCAAATTATTTATTTTATCATCCGCTTCCTTGACTTTGTCCTCGGCCAAAGCCAATTGATGCTTAGCTTCTTTCAGGTCACCCTGCAACTTCATTTCATTATATCGGCTTGATTTTAACTGAGATTCCAGCTCTTTATTGGATTGGAACTCTTTATTGTATAAAAAGAAACCAATAGACGTCGATGAGATCAATAAGACCATGATGAGGACTAAAAAAATGGTCAATGTTTTTCCGCGGTTATCCATAATGAATGATTATAGAAATTCCTTGGGGATGGCGCAAGCAAATTCCACATATTGTTTTGTGGTGGGATGAATAAAACCTATGCTTTGGGCATGCAGGGCCAAACGCGGGAAGCTTTCTTTACGTCCATATTTGTCATCACCAAGGATAGGATGGCCTAAATGTTTCATGTGAACACGCAATTGATGCGTTCGGCCTGTTTTAGGGTATAACGCGACTGACGTGGTCTTTTCCATGCGTTTTATGACCTGATACAACGTAACCGATTCCTTGCCTTCACCGGCATCTTCCGTCACCTGACGCTGATCATGGTATTTAATATGCCGTTTGATATTAATATCAATGATACCTTGATCGAATTGAACCTTCCCCTGAACGATCGCGACATAACGCTTGTATACTGTATGTTTCTCGAATTGCCTGCCTAATCTGGCGTGTGCCACATTGGTTTTGGCAATGAGCAAAAGGCCTGAAGTGTCTTTGTCAAGACGATGCACGATGCCTGGACGGATATCGCCGTTCACATCGGATAATTTATTAAAATGATAGACCAAGGCATTGACCAGCGTCCCGCCCTTATCTGATCCGGCCGGGTGCACTGTCAGACCGATGGGTTTGTTGATAATGGCAATGTCCTCATCTTCATAAAAAATATTGAGCGTAATATTCTCGGGCTTAATATCAGAAGGAGCCCAGGACGACGGGTCCACCTCAACCTCAATGTCATCACCCGTACATACCTTATAATTCGTCTTGACCTTTTTTCCTTTAATATTGACTTGGCCCTCATCGATCAATTTCTCGACAAAGCTGCGCGAAGGAATGTTCTCGATCACCTGAGTCAAATAAACATCCAAGCGCAATCCCTGATAAGCTTCTTCCACATGAAAGGTTTGTTTCATTTTTTAAACCTGAAGTAAACGATGATGCCTGCGGCAAAAACACCCATCGCGATGAATTGAAATAAACTTAAACCCCACAGCAATATGTCATGATCCGCCCGGTAGAACTCCACGATAAAACGTTCAATGGCGGCCAGCCATAAATATACTACAAAAACCATGCCTTGCGGCCAATTGGGTCTTTTGAAGAAACGCAGGATCAGAAAAATACCGAACAACATCACCGTCTCATACAATTGCGTCGGGTACAGCCGTGCTTGATGCACGGGAAAATAAATACCAAAGATCCAAGGCTTACCATAACAGCAGCCATTAAAAAAACATCCGATACGGCCAATGGCCTGACCTAACGCAATATACGGCGCAGCCAGATCTAACATCAAGCGAAAACGTAATTTCTTGGCTTTAACAAACCACGCGCCGGCGATCAGCCCTCCGATAAAACCGCCCTGCCATGCCAATCCTCCGCGATTGATCATGACGATTTCCCCTAAATTCTGGGAAAAATGGTCCCAGGATATCATGATATAAAATATCCTCGCTCCGATAATACCGCCTAACGTCAGCCAGAACAAGAGATCGAACGCAATGTCTTTGGAAAGTCCGAGTTTTACCGCATCCCTGCTTAAAAAATAAGCGCAGACCATCACGGCTACAGCCAGCATGGCACCATAACTGTAAATGGTAAAAGGTCCTATTTGGAAGAGGATGGGATACATTTAAAAAAGATAACCGCAGCACCAATGGTGATAGCGCTGTCCGCGAGATTAAAAACCGGCCATATCCTAAAATCAATAAAATCGATCACATAGCCCAACGTCACCCGATCGATCAAATTCCCGATGGCCCCTCCTAAGATCAGGGAAAAGGCCACAATATATGTCCTGGTCAAATGCGCGCTGTTGCGGTAATAATAAATATTGTAGATCAACAAACCCGTTAAGATAAGCGGGATGACCACAAAGACCGAACCGCTGTCTTTAAACAGGCCAAACGCGATCCCGGTATTATGTACCAAAGTAAAGTGCAATACATTCCTGATAACGATCAACGATTCATTGATATCCAGGATACCGCTAAAAAAGATCTTTGAAAGCCTGTCAAAACCGATGATGCACAAGGTCGCTACGGCGAAAATAACCAGATCCAACCGCGAACGTTTTTGATCTTGTGTCATAAAATGAGCTTATCGTCTTGCTTCAGATTTTTCCTGGCACTTCATACACAGCTTGGCGTGTGGAATGGCTTTTAAGCGCGTGACAGGGATATTTTTCTTGCACACCGTGCATACGCCGTATGTACCATCAGAAACACGGACCAATGCATCATCAACATGATACAATAATTCACGTTCATTCGCCGCTAGACCTAAGGTGAACTCGCGGTCATACATATCGGTGGCAACATCCGCCATATGCAAGGCATGTCCGGAAACGTCGCCGCCGCGGTCATTACCGCTGCCGGTATTTTCATCGGATAAATTGCGCAGATCACCCGTGATCTTTTCTTTGATATTCAATAAAAGCTTTTTATAAACATCGAACTTAGGATTCGATTTTACAGGTTTAAAAGTTCTCACCACTGCTTTTACAGCTGGTTTTGCGGCAACTTTTTTGACATTCTTCTTCACGGGCATTATATGCTCCCTAAGTTAATGATGTTAACTTGCGTTACACAACGGCCGCAAATAGTCGGATGGTCAGTATCTTTCCCGACATCCAGACGGTAATTCCAACAACGGCCGCACTTATCCCCTTTTGCTTTTTGGACCTCGATCGTCCAGTCTAATGTTCCCTCCTGTTTAATATCAACAGCAGAAACAATAAAAACAGATTCTAATAAAGCTCGCTTAGCGTTTAAATAGGCTATTTTCTGCGCATCAGACGTTTTGATCGTAAGCGATGCCTCTAAAGCACTTCCAATGTCACCGGCTTTGCGTTTCTCATCCAACGCTTTTAGCACCACCACACGCAAATCCAGCAAAAGACGAAAATCTTCTTCGATCTGTGTTGAGAACCAGCTCTCCTCCGCCGCAGGCCAATTCAGTAAATGAACGCTTTTTAAGGCCGCCAATGCTTTTAGCTTTGGGCTTAACTCAAATATCTCTTCCGCCGTAAAAGCCATAACTGGTGCCAGCAAGCGGGTTACAGCATCTAGAATATAATAAAGAACAGTCTGCGCGCTCTTTCTTTCCTGCGATTGAGCGGGGCAAGTATACAGGCGGTCTTTTAAGATGTCAAGATAAATGCTCGATAGCGTTTCATTACAAAACGCATGGATCGTCTTATAAACTTTAGGGAAATCATAGGCTTCATAGGCCTCCTCCACTGTCGCGATCGCAACAGCCAATTGATGTAAAGCCCAGCGGTCTATCTCTACAATATGCGCATAAGATAAAATATCCCTATCCGGATCGAAACCGCTTAAATTCCCTAATAGATAACGCACGGTGTTACGGATCTTGCGATACGCATCGATCAAGCGGTCCACGATCTCTTTGGAGATGCGCACATCATCATTAAAAGAACTCGCCGCCACCCATAAACGGATGATCTCCGCGCCGTTCTGGTCGATCATTTCCTGAGGCTTGATCACATTGCCCAAAGACTTTGACATCTTGCGGCCTTGCCCATCGACCACAAACCCATGGGTTAACACCTGACGGTATGGCGGACGGCCATCGATCGCCATGGAAGGTATCAAGGAAGATTGAAACCAGCCGCGATGCTGGTCAGAACCTTCAAGATATAGATCCGCCGGCAATGGTTTATGGATCATGGAATGAAAAACAGCCTGATGACTGACGCCGGAATCAAACCATACATCTAAAATATCATTGGATTTGGTAAATTCATGACCGCCACACTGAGGACACTTAAACCCTGGCGGTAATAATTCTCCGATCGGTTTCTCAAACCAAATACCACTGCCTTGCGTTTTGACCAAGTCCGCCAAATGCTCGATCACTTCCGGGAATAATTTTTGTTCACCGTTACATCCGGCGCAAGATACTGCCGGTATGGGCACGCCCCAATGACGCTGACGGGATAAACACCAATCTGGCCGGGTATTAACCATCCCTAAAATGCGCTCGCGGCCCGCCGCCGGGAACCATTGCACCTGCTCTACGATCGCTTTTCTTAAATTCTCACGCAAATGATCATGGTCCACATTCAGGAACCATTGTTCCGTCGCCCTGAAAATGATCGGATTTTTACAGCGCCAGCAATGCGGATATGAGTGCTGGATCTTTTCGGTTTTAAAAAGTAAATTTCTATCGGCCAGATCTTTTATGATCTGATCGTTGGCTTTAAAAACAAACTGGCCGGCAAACGGGGCCCCTTCCTCCGTGAACACACCTTTGCTATTGACCGGCATTACGACCGGCAAATTATGCTTCAGCCCAACCTGATAATCTTCCTGACCATGTCCCGGAGCAATATGAACAATGCCTGTCCCGTCATCTTTGGTCACATAATCCGCTGTGACCACCGGACAATTTTTCTTACCAAATGGATGCGCATACAATAATGGCGTCAGATCCTTTCCCTGCACAGAACCAACGATCGATCTTGACTCACCAAATAACTTAGCAGACAAAGAATTTTCCACTAATAAAACGTCATTGCCCTGTTCAATGGCAACATAGGAGAACCCGGCATTGACCGCAACCGCCACATTCGCTAACAACGTCCACGGGGTTGTCGTCCAAACCAATAAAAACACATCTTTCTTAGAAGTCAGTTTCAATGCTTCGGGATTATTGACCCGGAACTTAACATAGACCGTCGGAGATTCTTTGTTCTCATGCTCAACCTCTGCCTCGGCCAAGGCCGTCTCACAACTAAAACACCAATTGACCGGTTTTAAGCTGCGGTACACATAGCCTTTCTTTGTCAAGGTGGCCAATGACTTTAAGATCCAATATTCATAACCCGGCGCTAAAGTTAGATAGGGATTCTCCCATTCACCAAAGATCGCCAATCGCTTGAATTCTTCACGTTGTATGTCGACATATTTCATGGCATAGTCATGCGCTTTCTTACGAAAATCAACCGTGTCAAAATCACCTTTATTCGCCTTGAGATCCTTAAGCAATTGATGCTCGATCGGCAAACCATGACAATCCCAACCAGGCACATACAGGGCATCAAAACCCTTCATGGTCTTATATTTAACAATAACGTCCTTTAATATCTTATTTAACGCATGCCCGATGTGAATATGACCATTGGCATAAGGTGGCCCGTCGTGCAAAATAAAAGCTTTGCGGCCTTGAGCTTTTTGGCGGATGCGCTGATAGATCTGATCTTTATTCCAGCGTTCCAAGGTCTTTGGTTCTTTTTGCACCAGACCGGCTTTCATGGAGAATTCCGTCTGGGGCAAATTTAATGTTTTTTGATAATCCATTACAGGTACTTTCCGATGATAATGTCCAGTTCTTTCTTCGCTTTCGCCGGGATCACATCCTTATGCGTGATGATCGCGAATTTCAACGCATTGGCCGCGCTAAAATCTTTGATCTTACCAACGACCGGTATGGCCGCTTTTAAAATATTTTTCGCATTGGCCACATTCTTAGTCAGATTGGCAATGATCATATCCACTGTCACGCTATCATGCGACGGATGCCAACAATCATAATCGGTCACCGCCGCCAGGGTCGCATATGAGATCTCGGCCTCACGAGCAAGCTTTGCTTCCGTTAAATTGGTCATCCCGATAATATCCATATCCCAAGTACGATAAAGATTAGACTCTGCTTTTGTGGAGAACTGCGGGCCCTCCATATTCACATAGGTTCCGCCGCGATGGGCCGTTAAGCCTAATTTCTTCGCGGAATCATCGAGAACATCCGCGATCTCTTTAGAAATAGGGTCGGCGAATGCCACATGAGCCACCACACCGTTGGTGAAAAATGTATCAATGCGGCCTTTTCTGGTGCGGTCCAAGAATTGATCCGGGATCACAAAATCCATGGGCTTTTATTTCTTTCGCTATGAACCGCAGGCAGAAACAGAAAGGATGGCCTCAACGCCTAATTTTTTCATACCCCAAATATTCGCGCGATAATTGATCTCCGAGGGAGAAATGCGATGCCCTTTGCCGTGACGCGGCAAAAAAACCACCGGGGTATTTTTTAATGTACCGGTAATGAACGCGTCGGAAGGATCCCCAAAAGGCGTCTTGATCACTACTTCTTTGACATCTTCAATGCCGTCGATCTGATACAAACCGCTGCCGCCGATCACGCCTACTGTTGCCATATAAAATCCTTTTCTATATTCCCTCCCCCTTGTGGGGAGGGCTAGGGAGGGGGGCATATTGCACCCTCCCCTTACCCCTCCCATCAAGGGAGGGGAACACATTCTACAACGCTAATTCTTTAGCCCTATTCTTTGCTGCCGTCAATGCTTTCTTAACAATCTGATCGAATTTGCCCTTAGCAAAGACCTCCAACGCCGCCTGTGTTGTCCCGCCTTTAGAAGTCACTTTCTCACGCAATGTCCCCGCAGAGAATTCGCTTTGTTCCAATAAATGCGCGCTACCGATTAGAGTTTGATAAACCAAATGTTTGGCTTCTGCTTCGCTAAATCCCAAGGTTCTGGCCGAAGCCATCCATTGTTCTACAAACAAGAAAACATAAGCCGGGCCGCTGCCGGACACAGCGGTCACGGCATCCAGCATGGATTCTTTGACGATCACTGTTTGGCCGACGCTGTCTAGAATTTCTTGCGCTGTCTTTAGATCTTGCGCCTTCGCATATTTTCCCGCGGATATCCCGGTGATCCCCTGTCCGATCAATGCCGGCATATTGGGCATGGAACGGATAACGCGCGCTTTACCGCCTAAATGTTTTTCAAAGAATGCCGTTGTCAGTCCCGCGGCAATAGAGATAAACAATTGACCATTAGCCTCAATCTGTGCCAGAGCATTGAGCATATCCTGCGGTTTAACCGCTAAGATGATCACATCCGCAGATGACGCACCGGCTAGATCAACAACACTTGCTTTATATTTCTTCACGGGCACGGCGCAGGGCTCGTCACGAAAAACCGGGGAAAGC
>JANNCL010000248.1:0-5533 GCA_031386565.1 Candidatus Omnitrophota bacterium | reverse complement strand
CCGCCGCTTAACAAGATCAGGCCTTTGGCTTTTTGGGTAAAAAGCTTCAGGGCATCCGACGGGAAAAGTTCTTTGGCAATGACGATGCGGTCCTGCACATATTCTTTGTTATCGGTCAGCCCGGTCAAATTTTCCAGAATGCGCCGGCCGACGTCTTTCACGTCATAGATCTTATCCCGCAGGTACCCGTCGGTGATGGTCTCAAATTTACGTACATAATCGGCAACAACGAACCGGACAGCGTCGGAAGCATCCTCCCCTTGTTCGATCCGCGCTAAGATCAAGTCCGTAAAGCCATTGTCTTTGAGCATCAATAACTGCGCGGTAAAGATCAACGCGGCCACATCGTATAACGTCGCTTCAATATCTTTTTGCAGGTCCTGCAGCTGCTGCTCGCTTTTCTCCAAAGCAAGGATGAGATCTCCCTTGGTGAACCTGCGGTCTGGGACGCTGAAGCGTTCCAGATCAATGGCATCCTGATCGATCATGGCAGGTTTCCCGTAAGCCACGCCGACAGCTCCGCTGCGCCCTTGTAAGAACTTGAGATCATCCGTTGCCGCGACTTCCTTAGGTCTTTCGGACTTGCTTTCATTCAGCGTGATCAATAAACGCGCTGTTTCAACGGTGGTGGCTAGCTGTGCCGTGATCGCGCGCATGACCTGAATATCATCGGGCGTGAAAAAGTTCTTGCGTTTGCTTTGGACGACCATGACCCCGATCTCAACATTGCCGCGCACGATAGGAACCGCTAAAAATGATTCAAATTGCTCTTCCCCGATGCCCGGGAAGAAACGAAAATTCGGATTATTCCTGACCTGACCTTCACAAATAGGGCGGTGTTCTTTCAAAGCCTGCCCCGTCAACCCTTCTCCTAACTGCAATTTAACACTGTTAATAGAGCTCGGATGAAGGCCCTGGGTGGCTTTTAAGATCAATTCATTATTTTGGGGATAGAACAAATAGATGGAGCAGACTTCACAGGCCATGTGAGAAGTGATCATGGCCGTTATCTTTTGCAGAAAATCTTCCATGCTCGGGGAATCGTGGAATAACCCCGTTAATTCACCGACATCACATATAAGTTTAGCGTGATCGCGTTTCATAGGGTGGTTCTGCTACGCTCCAAAACTTGCGTTTGGGTGCTTCGCAGGAATGAATTCCTTCGAAGCCAAACGCGAAAGCATTTTGGCGAAGAAGAATCGGGAAGCCGGGGCTCGAACCCGGGACCTCTTGCTCCCAAAGCAAGCGCGCTAGCCAACTGCGCTACTCCCCGTTATAGCTAAATTAGAAGCAACAATATATCATGATGCGTCTATAAAAACAATATTGAATATTTCCCGGCTTTATAAATAATAACCCCCCAGCAATTTTTAGATCGTAGGGGGCTAAGTGAACTGAAACAAATTTATTTACCTTTTTTAGGCTTTTTCTTTTCTTTATTACGTGGGCTCTTGTCTCCCATAGCTCACCGCCTTTCTTAAATATATTTTAACAGCATTCGCCCCAAAATATAGAAACTCTGTGATTTTTTAGAACAGCTTACCCTATTCCTGAAAGAAAACTCTGACATCCGCCATGGGTTGGATCCGCAGTATCACCGGTTCAAAACCAAGAGCATCGTTCAATTGCCGCAGCATCGCAGGATCTAATTTGAACTTTATAGCGCTCCCGCTATCCTTTATATCTAGCGGCAACTTCACTGGTGTCAAATCAATACCCCCGGGACTTGCCATTGACGGATTTGATAATGTCCCGGGAGCGGATCTCCACGCATAACCTTCAAAACGTTCAAATACCTTAACAATATTTGGATGCGAGGGTGCAGCAACATGCGTTGCCCCCTTAAGAATAACCACACTCGCCTCACGATTCAATGCCTCAATGATCACCTGCACATCCGGATTATTAAAATCCAAATGAGGTTCCTTTTCCGGAATAACTGTCAATACCCCCCCCAAGAAGATTTTGCTCATATCCATATTGCCCTTGGCTAATAACTTTTGCATCTCTCCTGTGGGACTAACCGCCTGGCGATATGCCGCCAAACTTGGAAAAAACCTATTAAGCCATTTTTTTTGATCTAAGCGATCAATAGACCCAACGATCTTGGATCCCAAAATAACCGGGGCAACCCTGAATAATGCCGCCTGTGTATAAATTGTGGGGTTTTCCATTGCTGCCAATCCCAACACATTATCCCCGAACGAAAAGGTTACGATCACCTCCCGCTGGGAATGCCCGCCTGTATTAATACCATGCCTTAATTGAAATGCCCACCATTGTTCATTCAATTGTTTCGCATTCTCTTCAATAGAGTTACGAAAATCATAAACCAAAAACGCAATATTATATTTATTCCGGTACTTCTCAATGAATGAATTAAAACTCGGGAAAGGCCCTATGCCTGTGCCATGCACAATGAACATAACAGGCTTCTTCGGATCTTTATAAAACTCGTCTTCATCAAGAAAGTATACTTGCTGCATGGCTTTCCACTGTTTCTGAACCTCCTTAAGCCATTCATCATTTTTAAATTGACCTTCAGACAAGGCTGTTAATTGTTGGGCGACAGCCGATAATTTATTCAGATCCGCCCCTTCCTGCATCGCCACCCTGACTAAATATCGAAATCTCGAAAATGCTTCGATCTTATCTTTAACTGCACTTTCTTCTGCTAACTTTACCATTGTATTGATCGCGCCCACAAAGCCGCTGAATATTTCTTTAATACGGATATTATAAATAAAGCGGTCTTTCTCTTCTACTATCCTGACATTATTCGCCGCACCCACAAGTAGCGTGCTGGCATGTCCTCCCAAAGCACGTGCGGTCTCAATCCTAGACCCTCTTACCATCATCAACTGTTCACGCACATAAACAACACCAAATTCGCTTAATCCCGTGAAATTAGATGGTTCTTTTTGAATCCTCATCGCCGCATCCATATTCGCACCGCTAAATCCCCCTGAAAAATATTTCGTCGCAACAACAATCCCGTCAGGCGTCGTTGTCTCTTTAATGTAATTATATACTCCCTTCTTAAATGCCTCTAAATAACGTTCATAAATACGTTGTTTCTCGACGATGTCCTCGATGGTTATCCCTCCAACTTTATTCTTATTCACGTACACCTGAGATAAAACACTCTCCCGGATCTTTCTTTTGTACCATGAGGCTAAAATAAGGGCGCTGTAGACCTGACGAAGTTTAGTAAAGTTTTTTCCTTCGTTGATCTCTTTTGTTAATTGGGGAAGGATAACATCATGGATGACCTGATTTGCTGCTGGTTGTATGTGGGCAGGTTTAAAACCAGCCCCCCCTACGATGTTTTTGTTGGTAGCTACGTAATCCTGTTCTGTCATTACCTTTAAAGTGCTTTCAACAATATAGGCTGTTCCGGCGTTAGCATTCTCGTATACAACAGCCTTATTCGGGACGATCCATACTTTGTTAAATGTGTTGACCGGAATATTCTTGTCTGTTGCCTGGGTATAAATACGCTTCCAGAACTCTTTGCCAATATCGCCTTCCGGATAAACTAAAGATGCGGTCAGTTGTTTTAAAATGTAGTCCTGGGCTAATAGGTCCCGCCCCATTTCTGTCTGACCAAAACTCTCAGGTACGATGCGGTCTTTTTCATAGGGACTTAAGTTGACCCAGATATCATTCTCCGGCGTTGTTAAGGCGGCAAGAAAATATTTACTGAGTGTGGTAATCTCGCTCTTAAGCGTCAAGGGAACGGAATCTCCCTGAGACACAATAAAATCAAAACGCAATGGATCATTGGGAAAGACCTTGATCCCTTGCAACACCGCTGGATGTGCAACAGTGCTTAAATGAACCATTGTCCCGGGTTTAGGCAAAGACAATACCTCTGCCTGTGCCGGCGCGACCACCAAGACATTGATCAAGAATAAAAAAGCAATATAAATACTAAAGGGCTCCCTCATAGCATTTAAAGTATGGCATACAAGGGCTCAAAAACAAGCTCAGGAACAAAATACGGAGAAAGCGCTATCTTATATCTGATCTAAGAGTGGTCGTTAAACGATTGACGCAAGCCGTATTGCACCACTATCACTAAAGAAAGCATGATCAGCAGGATCGATAAGATCAGCAATGGGATGAGCGCATTGCCCGGCCAATATTCCAATAGTACCTGATGCAACCCAGTAGTTATTGGGGAGGCAATGAAGTATTGATTGGCCCGCGATATCGGCACGATCTTTCCGTCTAACTTCAGGCGCCATTTCTTATCATAGGGCACGTGCATGACCAGCCAGCCGTCATGCGGGGCTTGATAGGTAAAACCGATCGCATCGTGGGTATTGCGCCAATAATTAAGTATCTCGCCGGACCGTTTCCAGGAAAGCATGATACTTGGAGCATTGGCGGGAACATCCTTAGGCAAAGCGATCCACAACTGTCCCTGATGAATATTATTGATGTCAAAGCTCAATGGCTGGGTGATCTTCCCCTGAACCTCCGCCAGGGAAAGATTACCCAAAGATACGCGCATGTTATCCGCATCCTTGGTAAAGAACGTGCTTGCCATGTATTTAGGAAATTCTTTCGGCAGGTCAAAAATATAAATATCGAAATTTTCTTCCCTTCTCTTCGTTGCGCGCGCCAGATCTAACGGCACTGTCCATTGTTGCGGCGGCAAGAATGGTTGAGGCTTTGACAATGCCTCTTGAGGATTGGATGTTATTCCCGGGGTTTGTGCGTTGGCTTCACTTAACAGCACAACTTTACGCTCCAAATGCATTGCCAGCCATGTCATTTTAGGAAGCACTTTAACGGGCAAGGCCGCCGGTGCCGTGAAAACCCAGCGTGTATCTTGATCGACATAATATTCCACATAATTATGCAGCTCTGCATCCTTATCAAAATACATATTCTTATAACTGATGGGCAGTGGATAATACAAGGACGGCGGAACCAAAGCGTAACGCTCCAGATCAACATACTTATAAAATAATCCGACCATATTCTGATTGGAGTTGATGACCGGCATCCCGACCGGGATCGGCAGCGCATGGATATTCTCCGGGAACGGCAAGGTCAACGGGTTTTGGTATTCCACAATGATAGGCGTCATCCCCGCCAAAGGATAACGGATCCTGGGAGAAATGATCTTAATATCATTGTGGTATTGTTTCACATAGATGAACGCGCCCACTTCATCAAAGATCAAGATCATCCCCACCAAGACCAACAAGCGCGTCCGCCAAACTTTATTGGGCATATCAACAATGACCTGCAATCCCAGCGCAACAAGCGGCAAGAACGCGAAAAGCATCAAATAGGCCGGCATTCCAAAAGAATGTAATAAGAATGAGAACGGATTCGTCAGAACATTGATCCAATGCGCGAACGACCAGAAAGACCAGGGATTTAACGGCATATTTGCGAATATCACCAGCACGATCGTCGCAAAGAATATCCACTTTGTCTGATATCTGGAGAATATCAACGCGATCAACGTTAGTAATAAAACACCGATACCGATGAAAACATATGAACCTTCCCA
>JANNCL010000197.1:0-4606 GCA_031386565.1 Candidatus Omnitrophota bacterium | reverse complement strand
TCCTTTTAGTTTCTCATGTGATCCTTCTCCATTAAAGAACACAGCATCAATCTTCTCTCCGTCTTTAAGCCATTGTTGCGAGATCTTTCTAAAGAAATATTCCGATCCATCTGTAACCTTGATCGTATAAAAATCCCGCACTTCCGGGAAGACTTCTACGATCCCTGTTAATATGATAGCCAACATCTGTTCGCCGCGTCCTTTGAAGAATTGAGGTCCATTAATAGGTTTAATACTCAGAGATTCGATCGCTCTGTCCTTGACCCGTATACTCACCCTGCTCCTTGCTTCATTCCGCGAAAGATCAAAACCAAAACTCCAGCCACCGTCTTCCTGAAAAGCGGTAAAACTCTTGATCTTAAAAGCATCTGCTTTTCTCAAACTAGCAAAGAGCGAGAACATCGATTCCCTCAACAGCGTTCCCTGCATTGCCGGATCTGTAACGCCTTGTTGGATCTGTTCATTTATTTCCTTAACACGAAAAACCTTATACTGATCCAGCGTCCTGCCTAAGGCCTGATAATCTTGTCTTACGAATCCTTTACGCAATGGGATGCCCATGGAAAGCTGTATGGCAGTTGACATAGCATCCCCTAA
Organism: Candidatus Omnitrophota bacterium; assembly: GCA_031386565.1. Classification (GTDB taxonomy): domain Bacteria; phylum Omnitrophota; class Gorgyraeia; order Zapsychrales; family Fredricksoniimonadaceae; genus JACQQW01. The sequence goes on along the minus strand of JANNCL010000197.1, from coordinate 4,009 downwards.
ACTTGCGCTGCTCCTTCCAAAGATATTAAGCTGGAAAAACCACCATTCAAACTCTGCTAAAAGCGGCAATAACCTTCTATCACCGATCGGGATGCGGAATATTTTATCCCAGAGTTTATATAAATTAGCCTCAATATAAGGCGCAACGATTCCCTCTGCATGTTGTAAAATAATGGTCCAGTTGCCTTCATCACTAATATCTACCTGGACATTCTGATCATATAAAATACCTGTATCCCCTATGGGAACTTTCTGTTCCAAACTCAAATATCTTTTCCCGCTGCGCTTCTCTGTCTTCCAAGTAAACGCCTCCTTATTATTTTTTACTAAATTCTCCAACATCACATCCCGAGGAAGATCGCCCGTTTCATCCCCATCAATTATGCCCCCGAAAAAATGTTGGGAAGTCATTAAATCCGTTAATCGCTCCCTTTCACCTTGACTCGTTCCACTCGATTGATACATGCTAAGCATGCGATAAAATAATAAATCATAAAGGATCGTATGCAGATCTACAGTACTCATCTCTGCCGATGGAAGCATTTTAAGGGCAGCTTCACCAACAGCACGGGACATCAATAAACGAAAATTCTTAGCCGCCGCTAACTCAGACTTTGGAACGGAAGCATCATCAAGTCCTATCATCCCCACTATTCTCTGCTCCAACGCACTTAACTGTCTTTCATTCTTTAATACAGGAACTGTCAGGATATTTAAAAATTCTTTTAAACGTTCAAGACGAAGCTGTAATCGCCTGGCTTCTCCCGGGTATTGATAGATCATCTCACGCATCATGCCATCCGCATTATCTAACGCACCAGCCAGCATCTGCCATTCCTTTCCCCCCAACATAAATAAACCCCGGATCTGCTCTAGATCTCCGCCAAATAGCAAATCTCTCGTCTGCACAACATGAAAATGATTCTCTTTGGAGAACTTCCAAGCTATCCGATATTTTAAAATATCCGCCGCTGTTGGCAAATCCAAGAACATCCGTATGCCCTGCGCCACATGCTGCGTCAGGCCTTTCATGCCGGCGGTCATGGCATGATCAGCAACTTCCTTCTGTATTTTATTAAGATCGATAAGGTTCAGATCGATCTTGATCTTCTTTGATCTTCCCTTCGCCTCAACCACTAGAACATCCGTGATTGTCGCCCCCTCTATTTTCCAATGATCCACCATCGATCTCCACAAAGCAGGCAATTCGATCGCTTCAACGCGTGTATCGATCTGCCTAATATCAGGATACTTCTTCTTAAGCCATAACAAAAACAAACCATAGATCACCCGCTCGTTAGAAGGCGATTTAAAAACAGATGTCTGATCAATATTTTGCCGTTCATGGGTCAACTCAAAACGTTCCACCATTTGATTATTGACCACAATATGCATACTTGCTTTCGAGTCATCCTTATCCAGATCGATAGCGATTGTTCTCCGGGAATCAGCAACATCCAGCTTAAAATTCATAATATTGAAAAACCCATTGACAAAAATCCGCATCAATTCTCTCAAAGATCTTTGCAACGCTTCTCTTTCTTGACTCTGATGGAATAAATGTGTAACGATCTTGAGCGCTCTATAAAATTCCGTCTTAACAGTACCTACCGTAACACCCTTTTTCTCAGCGATCTCTTCAAAATCCATATCTTCAAACAGGCGCATTCTAAATACCGCACTATATTTTTCCGTCATATTAGACTGTTTAATAATCCCTAGAAGATACTCATGATTCTGACTTTCCTCAAGCGCAGTCAAAGGGTTCATTGCATCCAGCGCACCTGCAGCTTCGACCATTTCAGTATTTACAACATACACTTTGTTTGTAGACCTTTGTCTTCGATAATAGTCAATGGCCGTACGAGGGGCTATCGTTGCTAATACCCTATGCGCTTCCGCACTATTGATTTGAATACGCGGATATTTTCTCCACATCTTGGAAATAGACTCTACAACAATATCTATTTGCTCCTCGGGGGAAGGCACAACGTTTCGAAATTTTCTAATGATCGCAAGAATATCGGGATAATCACGTTCTATATCACGCTGCATCTCTCGATGATCTCCTGTTCCAATCACACCCTCTTTATCAACAAGCGGATCTTCATCGCTCTCATCAATGACACTCATCGCGTGATCATCCTGCGGGAATACTGGCCGCACCGCATTGTCTGCTTCCGTCCTAGCCATGATAAAATCTCTAACTTCTCTCCATTCTGCATCCGCCTCATCATTTAGGAAAAGATTCTCTATGAATGTGCTACCAATGTATCTATTCATTGCCTCATTAAAACCCGCAACTTCAAGTGTATGTTGTTGTAGTGGGCGCTTCTTATAGATTTGGAATAGACGTAAATTTTCTAAAAATGAAACTTCCTGAGGAATCTTATCCGCTTCATAACCCAAAAAATCTTTTCCTGAAACCAGCGCATTCTCGTCAATGCTTAGTCTCTTCAAAATAGCCGCCTCTGCTGTCAATCTTCCAATGATCTTAGCTTTCAACATTTTATGCTTTTCCGGATACTCCCTAGATTCATTTAAGCGCCACGCTAAAGCCTGCAACGTTGCTGCTCTGGCATTACGGCGAGTTCTACTCGGACTAAACTCTTCTGTTGGTGAATTCGCACGTTCCCCCGCCTTAAGCTCCTCTTCCGCTTCTCTTAAACCGGTTGGATTAATTAAATTAATGATCATCATTTCCAAGAATTTAACATCATCAACATTTAGTGCTTTCAATTCATAGGCAGCTTCTTTCCTTTTGCCAAAAGCATTATCAGCCAGCTGAACTAGTAATGAAGGCAGTCTCCTGGCATCCCCTTCAGGCGTCCCGCGCATTGCTTCATCTTTCTTAAAAGTCATTGCCGCATCATTTATTTCCACACCAACAATAGCTAGTGAGGCCGCATCTGCTCTGGGTGCTTGAGTGGTGGAGGTCATGGCAAATTCGCCCAGCTTCATCCCGCCGAAGAAATATTTTCTAGGGATGAGTTGTTGCGTGACAGGATCCTGTTCCTCTTTGATGTAATTGTAGGCGCCCTTTTTAAAGGCTTGAAGGTACCGCTGGTAAATAGCCTGTACGTCTAAAGAATCAGCGTATTGAGTTCCTTTGATCTTGTTCTTGTCGGCATAGACTTGCGCTAGGATGCTGTCTTTGATCTTTTTTTTGTACCAGGTGGCTAGGATCAAAGAATTGTAGACTTGTCGCAGTTGCGCGAAATTGGCGCCTTGGTTGACTTCTTTGATTAATTGGGGGATGACGATGTCTCTTATGATCTGGGACGTTTGGGTCTGCGATTGGGGGTTTCCCTGGGGCGCTTTCGACGTCAATGGGTGATTCGCTTGGCAGCCGGCTTGGGGACACGAAGCTTCCCCCTTCGGGGTCAGCATCATGTCCCCAGGTTGGCGGCGGTTAAGATCATCTGCTAAATAATCCTGCTCTGTCATTACTTTCAAACTGGATTCGACAACGTAGGCTGTGCCGGCTTTGGCATTCTCGTAGATCACGGCTTTTCCTGGGACTATCCAGACTTTATTGAAGGTGTTCACCGGAACATTTTTGCTCCCGGCTAACTCGTAAACCCTCTTCCAAAATTTTTTGCCAATATCGCCTTCCGGATGGACCAAACTGGCGGTTAACTGTTTTAACAAATAATCCTGCGCCAAAAGATCGCGGCCCATGGCGCTTTGGCCGAAACTATCCGGCACAATACGGTCTTTTTCATAGGGACTTAAGTTGACCCAGAGGTCTTTTTCGGGAGTGGTTAAACTAGCCAAAAAATATTTGATCAGTTTAGTCGATTCCGCTTTTAATTCTATGTCACTGGCCGGTCGTAGCACGTCTGATTCCGAAGCACCCTCGTACCGGGTGTTTCCAAAGGTCACAGGCTGTTTTGCCGCAGCAACCAGGGGAAGCGTAGTTTTTTCCTGTGCTACCCCACTGGGGGATTGGTGGTGCGAAGGCAAAATAGGCTGTGAGGAAGCAGACGTTCCAGCGCTTCCCTTGTCT
>JANNCL010000193.1:0-17925 GCA_031386565.1 Candidatus Omnitrophota bacterium | reverse complement strand
GTCAGAAAAACCGCAAGAATCATAATTGACGACTACAGATGCGCCCGTCGTGCTAATGCTGCCGATACTGTTATTGGAATTACGACGCAGGAAAAAGCCATTCTTATCCTTAGGAACATATATTTCCAAATTGCTATTCGTTCCGACCGAGGCACCAGAGGGGTTTAAACCACTCGCAGCAATCTGGCATAGCTTTTTATATACGGGAGAAGTGTTCGCACTATTTAAACGTACAGTCAGCCAAATAGCATCATGATTGATCTTATTGCGCCAGGAATTCTCCCAAGAGGCATCAAAATTAATGACCAATGTTTTCGTACCAGGATCTCGTGAACCAAGAACAACACTGGTAACGGTCAAGTTGTTGGCAAGCGCCGATGGGATCACCGCGAGCATAACAAGACCTGTTAATATTAATTTTTGTGGATTCATTGACATATTAAGCGTCAGAATTCTCATTAACGGGTCAAATTAAAATTGCCATTATCTTTATCTAATGGTGAATCTACTTTGGCTCTCAAGTGAAGCTTAGCTTGTAATATTCTTTCTTTAACAGCAGCAGTATCTTCCGCATTCGGTTTCAGGTACAAATACCATTGATAATGTTTCAACGCCGTTTCCTGATCACCCAAATACTCGCCGCTGATAAACGCGAGGTTGTAATGCGTATCTGCGTCATTCGGGACAAGGTCTACGGCTTGATAATACTCGACGACAGCACGTTGATTTTCGCCGCGGTCGAAATAAATATTGCCCATATTGTAATGCGCCTTTGCCAATTCTTCTTTGAATTGCTGATCTTCCGGATCCAAATCACCGCCCTTTGAAAGCATTTCATTTGTTTTATTCTCTAGTTCTTTCGCAGTCTGATTTTCTTGTTCTTTGGCTACTGTTTTTTTAGCCGCATCGGTTTGCTGCGTTGCCATCTTATCTTCCAACTCTTTGATGCGCTTCTGGAAATCCGCATCCTTTTCAGCGAGCAAACCCTTGATTTCATCGATCTGATCAGTGTATTTACGATTAAGGTTCTCTACCCTGCGGATCTCTTTAATAAATTGTTCACGTTCCTGCGCCGCTTGAACAGACGGATCAGCAGCCTGGGCTTGTGACAGCGGCATATTATCCGGTAATTCCTCCGCGAAAAGCGATGCATTCCCCAATAGAACAACAAGGGCGAACATCGACGCGGTCAGACGCAGCACATTTAATTTATTCATCATCATTTTTTTGCCCATACTTTTCTCCGTACGTTTTTGCTCATTATTATTTCTTAGGGGCCGGCTCTTTCACTTGAACATTAGGATCATATTTCTTGGACGGCTTAATGCTTCCGATCACCTTACTGTAATCATCTGTTCCTTTAACAATGTGAGGCGTGATCAAAATAACGATCTCGGTTGAGGTGATGGTATCGGCGGTACTGCCGAACAAGTTCCCTATATAAGGAACGTTCATCAACCCCGGAACACCCTTCTTCGTATGCGTTTTATCTTCTTTACGCAACCCTGCCATTACAATGGTCATACCATCCTGAACCATTACGGATGTTTCTACTTCCGTTTTATTGACTTGCGGGATACCGCCTTTATCTGACTGGATGCGCGCGACAACGGAAGATATCTCCGGTCGGAGCTTCATCGTGACCATACCGTCCTCATTGATCGTCGGGATCACGTTCAATTTCAGACCAACATCAATGAAACGCACATCTTCACTTTTGATCGCATTGTCACCCGTACCATTGGTGGTGGACACTATATAAGGAACGGTGTCACCAATATGGATCTTGGCTTCATCGTTATTTGTAACCAATATCTGCGGGCTAGATAGTATTTTTGTATCGCTAACCTGATGCAAGGCTCTGATCTGCGCGGCAAAGTCTCCTGAGTTTATGGTGCCAACACCGATCTGTCCGAAGGATGTGGATGTATTTGAGTTACCCAACATGCTCTTTAAATTGAATTTGTTCTTACCGTTATTCTGGAATATTCCGGTCCAATCGATCCCCGTATCAAAGTTTGGCTTCAGGATAACCTGTAAAACACGGGCCTCTATCAACACTTCCCGTGTCGGTTGATCCAACTGACGGATCAATTTTTGAACTTCTTCCGAACGGCCAGGAAAAACACGGACAAGCACTTGGTTCGTTCTCTCGTCAGCAGTGACAGAACCGACCGCTTTAGCATCAATGCGGGAACGTAATTTTTCAGCAACAACATCGGCCTTGGCGTATTTCAGGTCATAGACCAGCGTATCAAGAGGAACCTCAATTTGTTCAATGGCTTTCTTCATTAACGCTATAGAAGAAGGCGTATCCACCAGGACAACAGAACCGGTATCTTCATCAATGATGATCTTGCCGATATTACTCTTCATATTATCCAGCGCCGCCAACACATAACTTGGTTTGGAATACTGTAAGTGAACGATCGCAACCTGCGTCTTATCGCCAAATTGCTTGCCATACATCGCTTCATATTCCGCACCGGACAATACCTGGATGATATCATTTTCAATGTGATAGGCCAGCTTGTTGGAAATAACGACAATATCCAGCGCATCCTTGATCCCCACCCCATGCAGCAGCACGGTCGTACGGCCATCCACCGTCGGAGATATGATCACATTAAATTCCCCTTTTTGCGCGAGGAACTTGATAACGTCGACAACGTTCATATCACGCACATCCAGCGTGATCTTACGCAGCAGGCGCTCTTCTAACGGCTCTTTTGGTTCGGTCAAGATGATCGGCTTGGGCAATTCTGCTCCGGCATTATCTTCTGCCGCAACAGGATTTTCCGCTTCATTCTGCGCACGAACGGTGCCGGTTAGCAACACGGACAAAACCATCCCCGCCAGAATGAAAAAGAAGACTTTGGGTTTTAGGATGTAGGGTATCATAGCTTAATTGTCGTCTCCTCATTTTCGTCACCGAAGACCACTCTATCCGTATAGATGGTCTTAACGGTCACGCCTTCTAATTGTTCACCTTGCTTTAAGAAAAAGGTTTCTTTTTTAACGGTGTCTTCGATCATTATCGACGCTGTTTCTGGAAGATCAAGCCAAGCCACGCCGACAAGTTTGAATTTTGATAAACGCTTGGCTAAATTGAATTTCACGGCAGCCTTTGTCGTAGGCGCCTCATAGGGACGAAAAATATTCCGGGTATTGATCTTGTCGGTGTAAAACTTCACATCATTGTTTGTCGGTAAGGCAATGTCTGTCACAGAACGCGGCAATTTCAAATCTCCTTCTAGATCAACATTAGTATTGATCAACTGCATCCCGCCGCGCATTTCATAGACCAGACCAAGGATGCACGCGAATATGCCTATGAATAATATTTGGTTCAAATGACCGATCGTAAAATTAAATTCCATCTTTTTTGCTGTTTTACCGCCTGCCGCAACAGGAGACGCATTCTTAACAGCCACGGGAACCCCGGACTTCTGCATCATCTTTAACAATTTTTCTTCTGCGGATTCTTTAGCCATAGCTAACCTCATTAGACACAATTCGTTACGATTTATTTAAAATAACATTCTCATATTAACATTTCCAAAAGGTGTTTCAACCTTTATTTAGGATTTTTTTTTATTTTTGTCCACAAAATATATAAAATCCCCGTCGACAAACCAAAGCTTCGCGCAAACGCGCGAAAAAACATAACATTTCCGTACAATAAACTTTCAAAATAATTTTTCATCATGCGATGAGCGAAATATATTTCAAAAATCCAGAACGGTAAAATTAAAAAATATATAACCGCAAAAGTTGACACCATTCCCAATGCGATCATCCCGCAGCCAAGCACGCACATCAAACTCCAAGGCACCTCAAGAACGTCTTTCCAAAATGTATAACTATCGCCTCCAAGCATTTGCGGATGATCCGCGTACATGGTCATCCGCCAATGACCATGCCTATACTGCTCTTTCAGGTACTTAACAACGCTTGTCGTATGATAATGGTCCACCAGGGCTTTACGTTCAAAAAAGATCTTGTGTCCGGCCGCGATCAGCCTGTAGCTTAGATCATTATCTTCACCGCTGGCTGAACGATACCGCGTATCAAACCCGCCCAAACTATCAAAAACATCCTTTTTAATGCAAAAGTTATAACTGCCAAAGACTTTAGGAAAATCCGGCATCAATACGTGATGGCGGAACATGATCTCCTCATGGATCCCTTGCGATAAAGGACTTTCTGGATTAGCGATGCCATAGCTCCCGCACACAACTGCAATGTCAGACCGATGAAAATCCTTTTCCAGCAAAGCGATCCAATCCGGATGCGGAACACAATCAGCATCCGTAAAGCATAAAAGCCCCCCTTTGGCGTACTTAGCCCCGGTGTTCCGAGCCGATGCGGGACCAGCATTCTCTTGGGTTATAAGCTTTACATGGGGAAATGCCCTAATAACGTCCGCCGTACGATCTGTTGAACCATCATTGACCACGATCACTTCATAATCTTGGGTGAAATCCTGAACACTTAACGCCTTAAGCGTTCTTTCGATGGTGGCACTGGCATTGTATGCAGGGATAATGATACTAACGATCACGGCGATATTTTCTTTTTTAGGTCCGCAATGGATGATTCCAGGATCGAGATCTTTTGAGCCATGCAATTATTCCGTTCATTTTGCTGACATAAGAACACCGTCAGCAATAAACTTAGAACTACAAACACGCACATCAATGAGAAAAAGATAAAATTGCTCGGCAGTTCAAATCCAAGCCAGGCGGCAACCGCAAAAAGTAATTTATGAAAAATTGCGGATATCACCGCGGCTGCGGAAACGAATAACCATGCCAAGGCATACTTGAATGTCAACTTCCGGCGGCGCACCAGGTCCAGAACATAAAGGAAGATCACGGATGAGATCAGAATAGCAAGCAGTCTAATGGTCATTTTCATGCCTCTCTCGACGGCGGATCATATGTAAAAGAATAGCGACAGTTACCTTCAGCATATAATAAAGACTTTTGATGCTGCCGATGGAGCTGACACCTCCCTGACGCGCCCGCATCACGACCGGGATTTCAAGGATCACGGCATTGGCACGTTTGGCAACGACTACCGCTTCGGGTTCGGGAAAATCATGAGGGTAATACATCGCGAACGATGCGATCATTTTCCGGCTGTACGCCCTGAAACCTGAAGTCGGATCAGTGATCTTCGTCGCGGTCAGCATATTGATCAAACTCACAAAGAACCTGATGCCGACCCGGCGGGTGAACGTCGATTTAAAACCATCGGAAGGCGCTAAGAACCGGCTGCCGATCACCAGATCTGCCTGTTGACGCTCGATCGGCTCTATCAATCGCGCCAAATACGACGCATCATGCTGTCCATCCCCGTCTATCTGAACAGCGATGTCATAGCCGTGTTCACGCGCATATTTGAAACCCGTTTGTACGGCACCGCCGATACCAAGATTAAACGGAAGGCTTAAGACCACCGCCTTGTGTGCCCGCGCCTCTTGAGCGGTCGTATCCGTTGACCCATCATCAACGACGAGAATATCACAGGGAACGGAAGATCGCCTCACCTGATCGACTGCTGCTCCCACATTACCCGCCTCATTAAAGGCAGGGATAATGATCAATACTTTTGTCATGGCGTTAACTTCTTCAAGCGATCGGCTAAACTGAAATCCAGAACGATCGTGCCAATATGAATGATCAAGCCGCTCTTTATTCCCGCATCGCTCTCGAAACGCACGGATGCGGCGCTTGCTTTTCTTTTAATAATGCTTTCAATCCGGGCGCGTAACTGCGGATCAATTTCGCCGACACTAATGACCAGCACTTCGCCCTGCGTTGCCGACGATAAATTAGCGTGCAAATTCTCAAGCGCGGCCTCGATCAATTCTTTCTTAAGTTTGTTATTCAAGACCACGACAACGATCCAGGCAACGATGATCTGAACAATGATGAACAAAAATATTAAACCCATAAGTTATTTATTCCGTTTCATGATCAAAATGGCCGCCGCCAGATTGATCAATCCTTCTTTAGGGGCATCGGTGATGACCTGGTCCGGCGTGATCCCGTTAAAACTAAACCTTGTTCCGTCAGGGTAATATCCCGGCGCGGTCACTAAAGCCACCATGGAGCCGTCTTCTAAGGGGAACATGCTCTTCAGCAAAACATATCCCGCGGAATTAACCCCCAGAACGATCGCCCTTTTGCGAAATTGCAGTATCCCCGGGAATAATTCCGCGGCGCTTCCGCTATCATGATCAACTAACACGGCCATGGGGCCATTGAATTTGAATTGCTCGTCGATCACAGGCACATCCAGCGCCATCGGGCCTTCGCCGCGCCGTTGAAAATGCGCAAATTCTTCGCCGCCTTTTAGAAAGAAGGCCGCCATTTGCAGGGCCGCCAGCGGCGGTCCGCCTGGATTACCGCGCAGGTCAATCACCAGGCCGCGCGGCTGGAACTTCTCGATATATTTCAAGAGAACCGTGAGATCATCACCGGATGTGCGACCAAACTGGGTGATCTCCAAACAATACACGCCCGGTACTTGCACAGGGCGCAGAAAAACCGTTTGTTTGAAATATTCTTTGCTGACAATCGTGACGTCTTTTTCATGTTTTGTTTCAGCAGACATGTACCCGATATTGACAGTGGTATTGATGAGCGGGGACAATGCTTTTTTTATTTCTTCCGCGGTCAGATCTTTGAGGGTGGATCTATCCAAACGCAGCAAGACATCTTCTTCGCGCAAACCTTTTTCATACGCATCGGAGCGCGGCTCGATATGGGTGATCATATACCCCGCATCCACCTTCTTACCCTCAATCCCCAGATCCATGACTTGTCCCATGACCTCTTTTTGAAATTTTTCCGCTGGTTTAGGCGGATAAAGCTGGGAAAAACGATCTTCTTTGGACTTTAATTCATCCACCAGGATCCAGGCAGAGCGCCATTTGACATAATCATTGCTTTTCCCCTCGCCTTTGAGCTGCGCATAGATCTTTGTACGGAACTTTTCCAGGAAATCATTGTATATCTTACGGTTTGGCTCCAAATAATAATGATCTTCAAAGGTTTTATAGACTTTTTCAAAGTAATTGACATATTCCTGATAGTCTTTAGGGGATTTCTGAGCGTAAATAGTCTTCACATGAGGCTTTGTGGCCGCGGATGCGCAAGCAATCACGGAAAGAAACATTAAACAAAAGAATAATCGCGCAAACATGAATTTATGTTAGCAGAAAAATATTAATTTCAAAATCAAATATTATATTTTTCCAGGAAGGAAATCTCTTGCGCTGTAAGCGGTTGCGGATCTATTTCTGCCTCAAAAGCTGCGGCCAAAGATAATTGAAATTCAGGAACATTAATATATATATTTGTCACAAAGTCCTTGTGACTGCGCGCATTACGATATTGCGGCATATCTTTAGGTATTTTTAAGTATTTTGGGATCAGATCCAGGTCAAACCCGTAAAGGATCGTGCCGTGATGCAGAACAAAGTCTTTGGCACGACGTTGCGCGTTACCGGAAAATTTCTTATGATCAGATGCGCGTGCCAGGTCAGAAATCGGACAGAAAACCGCATCAATATCGCGTTCTTTTAAAGCAGCAATGATCTTTTCACTGATCCACTGATAAGAAGCGCGCAAATCATCCAAGATCGGCCGTTTTTTCTTTGACAACACTAAAGCGTAATTTAAACAACCGGGACCCTGAACCACAGTACCGCCGCCAGAAGAACGCCGTATGATCGGAATATTATCCTTAGCCGCGACATCAATATGAATATCATCTTCTTCTTTCCCTATGCGCCCAAGAACGATCCCATAAACAGGAGACTCCCAGAAACGCAAATACTCACCAGCCCCATGTTTTTGAGCTAATTGGAATAAAACATCATCAAAATGCACGTTTTGCGCTAAATTCGAGAAAGAATGGACTTTAAGCTGCATCCGCTGGCAAAAAGAAGCTGGTTCTGACATCCCGCGCCGCTTTTGTTTCATCCGGGCGTGATATCGGCATGGTTTTAGGAAAATCTTTGAATGCTTCCGGGTTGGACTTGGACAATACATCCGCCTGGATCATTTTAGCGATAAAATCATCCATGGTCTGTTTGGATTCTGTTTCGGTCGGCTCGATCATGATCGCTTCGGGAACACTGATAGGGAAATATACTGTTGGCGGATGGATCTGCTGGTCGATCAAAAATTTGGCAATATCAATGGCATGCACACCACGTGCCGCCTGATTGGCGGCTGAAAAAACACTTTCATGCATGCAAACACGGTCAAAACACACTTTGTAGGTATCTTTTAAACTCGCCATGATATAATTAGCGTTCAACACCGCGTGATCCGTGGTGCCGATCAACCCCTGCTTACCTAACATTAACAAATACGCGTTGGCCCGCAGTAAAATAGCAAAATTACCATAAAAACTGGCAATGTAACCGATAGAATCCGGATAATCATAACTTAACGCAAAAGTTCCATCATTACGTTTAATGACCCGCGATACCGGCAAAAATTTTGCTAATTTTTCATTAACCCCCACAGGACCGGCACCAGGACCGCCGCCGCCATGAGGTGTTGTGAATGTTTTATGTGTGTTGATATGCATGACATCAAAGCCGACGTCGCCGGGACGACATTTCCCCAAAACCGCATTCAAATTGGCCCCGTCATAGTACATGATGCCGTCAACACTATGCACTAACTTCGATATCTCTGAAATATTAGGTTCAAAAACACCGTATGTGCTCGGAACCGTCATCATCAAACCCGCGACTTCTGGAGTGATAGCTTTCTTTAATGCCTCAAGATCCATCCCGCCGTCTTTATTCGATGGGATGGCAATTGTTTCATAACCGGCGATCGCGGCACTGGCCGGATTGGTACCGTGCGCGGAATCAGGGATAATGACATATTTTTTATGAGCATTGCCTTTAGCTTTGTGATACGCAGCCATGAGCATGATGCCGGTCAATTCCCCGTGAGCCCCAGCTAAAGGCTGCAGTGTAAAATTCGTGAACCCCGTCAGTTCGCACATCCATTGCTCCAACTCGAACAAAACTTCCAAGGCCCCTTGCGTTAAATGCTCGCCGCCGGCTAATTGCGGCAACAACGGATGCAAGTCGGTAAACCCAGCTAAACGTGCCAAGGCTTCCGTGAACTTAGGGTTATACTTCATGGTACAAGAACCCAACGGATAGAAATGTGTATCTATGGAAAAATTCTTCTGAGACAAATGGGTATAATGACGGACAACGTCTAATTCCGACACTTCCGGCAACGGGGCATCTTCCTGCCGGGCATATTTTGCCGGGATGCTGCCTTTCAAAGCTACGTCTGAAACAGGGTAACGAAAACCGCGGCGATCATTAACGCTTTTCTCGAATATAAGTTCCATTACTTGACGACCTCATATAATGCGTCCGCGTAGCGATCGATCTCTTCACGGGTGCGCTTCTCGGTGACCGCGATGAGCATATACCGTTCCATGCCCGGATAATATCTACCCAAAGGAAATCCGGCCGCAAAACCTTTCTTGATCATGGCACCCGCAACCTGAGACGCGTCGAGCGGTAAGTGGACGGTAAATTCATTGAATGTCGGTGCCGTCCGCTTGACCTCCACCCCTTTGATGCGGCCTAGCACATGTTTGGCATATTCTGCCTTATCTAAATTCAATTGCGCCAGTTCTTTGAAACCACCCTTGCCTAACATCGCCATGAATACCGCCGCTTGCAACGCGCACAAGGACACATTGGTACAGATATTGGAAGTGGCTTTTTCCCGACGGATATGCTGCTCCCTGGCTTGCAGAGTATTAACAAAACAGCGGCGGCCTTCTTTGTCCACCGTCTCCCCGACCAAACGGCCGGGCATCTTACGCACATATTTCTTGCGGGCGGTCATGAAACCTAAATAGGGCCCGCCAAAATTAAGCGGCAACCCCAGCGACTGCCCTTCACCGACGACAATATCCGCCCCCATACTGCCGGGCGTTTTTAATAAACCTAAAGAAACAGGATACACACTGACGATCGCCAAAGCTCCGACCGCATGCGCTTTTTCAATGATATCCGTAAAGTCATCGATAGCCCCGAAAAAGTTAGGATTCTGTAATATAACCGCGGCCACGCCGCTATCTAAGCGCTTAAAAATCTCGTCGCGGCTGCTCTGTCCGTGCACAACCGGCGTTTCCACGAACTCATAATGCAAATGATGCGTATAAGTTTTCAGGATCTTGCGATAAATGGGGCTCACACCGCCATCCATGACGATCTTTTCGCGCCCGGTGATGCGCATGGCCATCATCATGGCTTCATATAATGCCGTGCCGCCGTCGTAAAGTGAGGCATTGGAGACTTCCATGCCCGTTAACGCGCACATGGAACTTTGGTATTCAAACAAGGCCTGCAATGTGCCTTGTGCACATTCCGGCTGATAGGGTGTATAGGCCGTATAAAATTCTCCCCGGGAAGTAATGGCGGAAACCGCCGTCGGGATATAATGATCATAATAGCCGCCGCCCAAAAAAGGCACTAAAGCCACATTGTTCTTAAGCGACAGGGCCGTGACTTTGCGCATTACTTCATACTCGCTTAAACCAGCAGGCAGGTCGAAAGACTTGGGACGATGTTCGGACTTAATATCCCAAAAAAGCTCATCAATGCTGTTGACACCAATGGTCTTCAGCATCTGGGCGACATCTTCAGATGTATTGATGATATACGGGTTCATTATTACTCTAATGATTCCAAGTAACTGCGGTACTCGTCGGCAGACATCAAATTGGAGGTCTCATCCACATCACGAATATCGATCTTTGCGATCCATCCTTTACCATAACAATCTTTATTTATCAGCGCCGGATTATCTTCCAGGTCGCGGTTGATCTCAATGACCCGTCCGCCCATAGGCGCGTAAATATCACTGGCCGCTTTCACCGACTCAACGGAAACGAACTGCTCGAATTGGTCGACTTCGCTTTCTTCATCGGGAAGCTCGACATAGGTCACGTCGCCTAATGCATGTTGCGCATGGTCCGTGATCCCCATGGTCCCGACATTATCTTCGACGTTGACCCATTCATGTTCTTTGGTGTACCAATAATGCTCAATGATTTCCGAGTTGCTGCTCATAATGATTTCCTTCAAAACGGTATAAGGTTAAGTTTTAAGGGATCCTTTTTTATAGAAAGGCCGTTTGACTAACTGTGCTTCATGTGTTGAACTATCATCGCCAAAAACAATTTTGTTTTCAACTTTTTTTTCATCTTTTTCAATGAAGGCAATGCCGATGCCGGCCCCGACGCCGACAGAATAGGTGCCGCTAACAACAATGCCAATGGCTTTACCGTTGCTGTTAAAAACCTTATGCTCCGCACGGGGTGATTTGCGAGAATCACTTTGCAAATATCCAATGGTCCGTTTGACCCCCTGCTGCTGATAGGTTAAACATGCGTCCCTGCCGATAAAATTTTTATCAAGATCTAAGAATTTTTCTAAGCCGCATTCTAACACATGGATATCTTCGGATAATTCATGACCATATAAACTGTAACACATCTCAATGCGTAGAACATCCCGCACCCCTAGACCCGTTGGCTTAACCCGGCCGTCATTTAAAATGGCATGCCATAATGACACTGCTTTATCCCAAGGGTAATAAATTTCATAACCTAATTCACCGGTGTAGCCGGTGCGGCTGATGATGCATCTTTCACCGAGGAGCGTAAACTCCGCGAACGTATAATATTCTAAAGCAGGTTCCTGTCCCAATAGATCCGTAAGAACGTCGCGCGATAAAGGGCCCTGCAGATCCAGTTTCGCTGTTTTGAAAGAAACATCCGTAAACTGAGCATTCACCGTAAGATTTGCCTTGAAATGACGCGCATCTTTTTCAATATTAGACGCATTGACAACGACCATCCACTCTTCTTGGGCTTTACGGTAAACGATCAGATCGTCAATGACCCCGCCCTTATCATTGAGCATCGCCCCATAACGGCAAGTGCCAATAGGCATATCACAAATCGTTTGAGTAACAATGCGATCCAACCCGGATTTAACGGCATCGCCGGTGATAAGGAACTCCCCCATGTGGGAACAATCAAAGATGGAGCAGGTCTTGCGGTTATAATCCCATTCCGCGATGATCCCGTCGTATTGCAAGGGCATATTCCACCCCCCAAATCCGACCATCTTGGCGCCTAAAGCGATATGTTCCTGCAACAGAGGCGTGTTATGTAAAACAGTTTCCGTGGACATAGGAAATGATGGTAAACAAAAGGGAAGATGAAATCAAGCCTTTTTTAATTCAAACTAGTTATCAATGCCCGGGTCCGCATGTTACAGTCGAATTTGGCTTCCTGTTGGATCTTGGTAGGAAGCAAGCCGTGCCTGGCCAGTATCTCAACAACATCCTGACGCAGGTTCGGACAAGTAACTTTCTCATAAACCTTTAATAACGCCTTAACACCATACTTGCCAGGTTTGTACTGCAGGTAAATGCCCCATAATTCAAAACTGATATCGTTAAAATAATCCTCATTGCGTTCACGGTTGAGCACCTTTAATATCAGACGGTCATCTTCAGGGCGGTAATTCTTTTTTAAGATATCCAGCGAATCGATGACCAAACGACCCTCTTTTAAATTCGAGATAGCCAAAGCACGTACTTCATCATTCTTAAAATGACTTAAGGCTTGATAGGCATAATGCTTGATCAAGATACTTTTATGTTCGGTCAATTTCATCAAGATATGAAAATCGAGCGGAAATTGCTTATTCATGAACGAGGCCAAACGGTTCTCCAAGATCTTCTCATTCGTTTCCGTCGATAGATCCGAGGCAAAATGCTCCAGCACATTGGGTTTTACCGCTTCTAAACGCACCGGTCTTTTGACGATCAGTTCACTTAACTGTTCATATGACGATCCTGTTGATTTACGCATCACCGGCCTGAATTGCAGGGCCATATGCAGGTAAACATTGATCGCCTTGTCTTCCCGGGCTTCTTTTTTAAGAATTGTCCAGGGATCCCCTGCCGGGTGGATCTCCTGATATTGATAGATCGCCTCTGAGGCATCCCAGAGATCTTCCGTTCTTGACAATAATTGACCAACGTGACGGGCCACATGAAGCAAACCATAGATCCCGTCCAAGGTAACGATCTCTTTTTCTCCCAACCCTTCTTTGGTAGGTAAAAGCTCCTGGAATTTTTTGTATATCGCCGCTTTCGCGTGAACATCCCCTGATTGCGCATAGAAGCGCATTAATTCAAAAAGCTGGCTCCAGCTCATCTTTTTATCGGTTGCGATCAAGAAAGTGATGATCAACTCTTGCTTGATATGTTCTTTGTTCTTTAAATGGCTGATCAGCTCAAAAAGATATTGCCCGCGGCCACTTTCATAAACCGTTGCGTGATGATCAGGGTTATAAAGACAAGACTGCATAATATCCTGCGAAAAATCAATGCCCGGATGCTGCTGCATCAAGAGAAGCGCTTTCCCGGTACCTTTTCGTAATTCTTCTTTAAAAACAGTCTTGATCGCTGTTTTATCCATGATGTTCCTCACGATTGTATTTTATTGCGATAATAGGGTTTACAATGAAAGCTTACCCTATAAGGAGAGAAAATGCAAATTTTTGAAACTAAAATCTTTACTACAGGGTTAACTGGCCCATTTGATCCGCGTAGACCCTGTAGAAATCTTGATCTGACGGCTTGCCGTCACGGTAGATCACGACGTAAAATGGCCCTGCATTTAATTTCAGGGGAGGATCAAAGGTAAAAACAGCGGCTTGAGGCTCAATGTTAAGACTTATGTCCCTGGCATTGAGCGGTTTAGATATAAATTCCGGCGCGTATGGCACCCACATGGGCTGTTGATCATCTAATTTAAAAACAAACGCACGCAGATTATCCTTAGGATCACCTACTTTATAGATCCTGACCGCAAGCCCTTTCAATGCAATACCAGATGCCACCCCGCCTTGATAACCGGCATGCATTTGCTGTCGGGTGACGGTTCCTATGTTGCGCACATGTGACTGTAACAACCATAAATCCTCTGGAGAAGGCATCAACAGCGCACGATCTTGAGCTATTTTCCCAGCATCTAAGATCCATGCTTTATTAAGATCAGAATCCTTAAATTGGCCGCGCAATAGAAAACGATACGCAAATATTTCTTCTTCCTGGCTCCAGATCAGACTTGAACCCAGTGTCTTAAAGCTTTTGACAGCATAGTCTTTCAGTCTTCCTTGACGGACAATAGTGTTGAGCATAGGATCACTGTCAAAATCGTTATAATCGCCATTAGAAGCACGGTAAATAGAATCTGTGCTGACAGGCGGCAGCAAAATATACCCGCGTTCGACCTGCACCACACTATCGATGGCAGCAACGCTTAAGTGTCCCAGTGTCGATGGATTTAAATGGTCAAGAATATTGGGGCGTAACACATGCTGGCGAAAAGTGTACACTTGACGGATATGCTTTTGTTCTAAAAAATCAGAGATCTGTGTGGTAACCAAGCGGCTTGGATAAACATCAAAAGCCCAGACACTTACATTCCAGCATAACGACACCGCACCTAAGACGAACCACCATTTTTGTAAGACCGCCTTACGCAGCGAAAAACCGATGAACATCAAAAAGCCTATTAACACTGGAAAATAATTTGCCCCGTACTGTGCCACGCCTTTACATTCTGCCATGATGATCGCGGCAATACTTAATAGAAACCACCAGAGGATGTATTTTCTTTCATGCCAGAACGCCTGATATAAGCAAACCCAATAAATAACCACGACAAACGGGATCACCAGCCAGAGGTATTTGATCACCCATATCAATCCGCCGCGCGTACTTTTTAGATCAAAACTTGGGAACCATTGCACCAACACTTTTTGATTATAAAAAAAATGGTTCATTTTACCGCTAATGTTCACATATTGCGCATAACTCTTTAAATTACCGCCAACATCGGGCCAATTAACGAAAAGCACCACCAGGGCTGATCCGATGATGAACAGAACGCTGTTTTGGAAAATCTTCTTTGTATCCATCATTAAAACTGCCGCGATCAAAGGCATGTACAGCATTGATACGGTGGAAGAGAAAATAGCAATGCCCATGCATATTCCCGCCGGTACATAAAGATATGTTCTCCTGGCAAAGACCATGAATGCCACTGACATCAGGAAAAACAAAAGCCCCTGTGTTTGATGCTTTGTAAATAATACATACAGGTACGGCCAAAAAGATGTCGCAAATAAGAACCAAACCACCACCGCGGATGTTTTGCTCCATATTCTTCTGGCGATCAGATAGATCAGCAGGGATGATAGAAAGACAGCAATAATGCCTAATACAACCAGCGGTCTTAATGTTTGAGTGTCGTGCATCCAATGCTGCAACAAGGCGATCGCCAGCACATGCATCTCCTTGCCATGCAGCCATTTAATACGCTCTTCATCCAACCCTTGATGCATTTGGGAAAGGTATTGATGATGAAACAGGTCCTTCGCTGCCGGCATATAATACACCTCCGCATCAGAGGGCCAGGGGTTCATCTGCCAACAGGCTTTTGCTAACCCTAAAGCGATCAGCAATGATGCCGCAACAACGATGAAAAAGGTTTTTTCTTTAAGGAATGATAGAAGCATGGTAGATTATAACCTTAAATATGCGCCTGTCCTACTTCGCTCCAAAATTTCACTACGTTCATTTGGGAGCTTCGAAGGACTGGCAGCGATTGAATAGCTTGCGCCTGTAGCTCAATGGATAGAGCATTTGTCTTCGGAACAAAGGGTTGGGGGTTCGAGTCCCTCCAGGCGCGTCTTATAAATCATTTGCCGCAATATTTCAATCTTTCTGTGTTTCATATTCAACAAAGAAACTTCCTTCGGTCACACGCTTAACTTCCCGCTCGATCTGCGGTGCATATCCCGAATCTATCAAAACAACAGAACCTCTGGCCTTAGATAATCCGCCGTTCTCAATATGTTTTAACGTGTGGATAAAATAAGTCTCAGCGATCTTGGGGATATAGATCTGCCAGCGGCCGACCGTTTGATTTATGCTCTTTAGCTGCACGATCAAGGCGCGCATTGGAATACTGGGACCAATACCGGACTCCACCATATTATTGGTAAAATGCGCCACATCCCCCTTGTACGCCGTGAACCAAACCAGCGCATCATATTTCTTCTGATAATACTCAGCGATCAAAGGTGCCACATTCTCTCCGACTATAACGATCGTATGCTTATCCGAATAGCCTAACACACCTTTAACAGGCACCGTGGATCGGGTACAGGCAGGAAAAAAGAGAAACAGCAGAATACATGTAAAAAAATTGATATTCATTTTTAAAATCACCTTTTCTGCGTTAGTATAGACTAAACACAAAGGAGAACATATGGGATTCAATGACTTTACCAACACGCTTCGTCAATGGGACAACCGTAGTTCCCAATGGTTCATCCGTCATTTCTACCTGCTTTTCTTCGAGATCATGCTCGTCGCTATCTTTGTCGCTGTTTTCGTCAACACCTTAAAGATCATCGACATCAATACCGACCTGCATCATCTGACTAGTCCGGCCAGCCCCATTGAGAGACTGATGTTCACCCAAACCATCAATACGCTGCTCATCGTTATTTTACTCTTATTCAATTCTTTCTGGATGCTCTACATCTTCAGCAGCCTATTACGCCTGCGCTCATTACTTAAGAACATCGACTTTAACTTAAGCAAACGCCGCAACGACCGCCGGAGCAACGATTCGTAAGATGAACCCCACGTGGTTCATCTTACGCCCTGAACCCAACGTGGTTCAGGGCAACCTCTAAAAGTACTCCTGACACAACTCCTTCACACGCTCGAACATTTTATTCTTCATTTCCAAAGGCATGCGCAGATCCAGCGATTCTTTCCTATTCTTAAAATAACTCATCTGAGCGAGACCGATAGCACCGGCATAAAGTGCGGCATGATTTAACCCTTTGGTGATCCCAAGACTGACCGGCATCTTCAAACGGCCTTCAATGCGCTCCATTAACCCCGGCATTAATGCGCCACCGCCGATCATCACCACACCGCTGTTGATCTCATAGAAAAGAGGCGATCCTTTGATCACCGCCTCCAAATGCGTCAATAAATTCTCCACTTCCCAATTGACCGCTTCACAGACAGCTTCTTTGCGTATCGGCAGAAAACCCCGTTCACGTTTAATCAGGATCTCGCCTGTTTCTTTAGCTGCATTGGCTGAAGCGACCGCATGGACCTTCTTTATATCTTCCGCCAGATCAGCGGCTAATCCCAAACGTTCCGCTAAACTCTGGGTCAAATAATTCCCACCCCATGGGATCGATTGTATGTCTCCTAGAATGCCATTCTTGAAAAACAATACCGTGGTGGTGTTAGACCCGATATCAACCAAAACACATCCCTGATTCCTCAGCGTTTCTTCCACAGATACCAAAGATGCCGCGTAAGAGCTCAAGGAAACATTGCTCACTTCAAAACCGGCCTGATGCACGGCTTTGATCAAATTACGCATGCGGTTAGCATTGACCAATAATAATAATAAATTCGATTCTATCTTACGGCCGTAGAGGCCTAACGGATTTGTCGCCACATTAACATCATCTACTTTATAACTTTGTGGAAAATCATGAACGATCTCCTCCTCCAGCGCCGTCCCGAGAAGCCTCGCCTGGCCATCGACTTTTTTAATATCGGCACGACTTATGACCTTGCTGCCCGTATCGATCAAGGGCATCACCGCGGATGAATGACGGACGGTCAGATATTCCGCGCTCATTCCTAGATGAATGGAAGAAATGCTCACCCCGTTCTTCGCAGATACCGTTTTGACCGCGCGGGCGATGCATTCCGCGAGCTCTGTCAGATC
>JANNCL010000125.1:0-16424 GCA_031386565.1 Candidatus Omnitrophota bacterium | reverse complement strand
AATCCCCATCAAAATATCGATATTTAAGCCACTTATAAAGCTATTTGTATCGGGTGTCCAGCCTGAACGTCGATAAAAAGAGAACGTATTTGGGGAGTCTTGTGTTTATTGGCCCTTCATAAATTGGGCTGGCTGGTACACAACAATAATGATAGAATTTGACATTCAAGAATTTTATAAGTGGGGGATTATATGATTGATAAATTAGATGATTCTTTAGAAGGGATAGCAATCGGTGTAAGGTTTAGACCCAACTTTAGTATTGAAGATAAATTTGGGGAAATTATAGACACAATTTTATATTCTAAAGATTCTTTTTTCGACACGAAGGTATTTCCAGTTACAAGGGCAGGAGTTGGTAAAAAGATACTTTGTAATGATATAACGAACGACAATCTTTTAATCGATTCCTCAAACTTTATACTTGAGATTTATTTTAACGAATCGGTAAAGGGATTTAAGAAATCGGATCTGCAATCCATTCATAAGAATTTCAAAGAACAAATTCTTCAGGGCGTGATGAAGCAATTCAAGATTTGTGAAATTGTTAGGATTGGTTACATTAAAAGGTATCTCATAAAGACTGAGGAATATATAAAGGCGATTTCAGAGAGAACTGTAAGCAATCCAATGGGTGTTGTCAAAGATGTCGATCTACGATTCTCCTATAGTCTCCCCACAGAAGAGGCCTTATTAAGAAAGAAAATTGATGATTATGACAATGTAATCTTCAATATCATTAAGAGTGCGCATAGAAAAGAGGCTTTTTTATCTTTAGATTATCAGCGTATCTATTCACCGCTTTTGCCATCAACTGCTGGTATGGAGTTTGACGACTTTATAAAGAAAGCCGAAGAGTTTAATGCCAATCAATATCTGCCTTGGTTAAATAAGAGTTATGGAGCAGTTAGATGAGTATAAGAGGACATCGTGTTGGTAGAAGCCAGCAAGAAAAAAATTCCTATTTTAATGCTATTAAGAATACCGAATCGACATCGACTGTAGTTGAAAAGAGTTCATTATTGCCCTCAGATCAAGAGGGTGAGGATGCCTCTATAGTTAATGTAAATAGAAAACGTCCTGGCAGCACAAAATATGATTTGATAGAACATTTCAAATCCCATTGGATTGAATATGCAATAGGGATATTGGTTTTTGCAGGAGTATATTTTGTCACTGATTCAAAGATTTCTTTTGCGAGGATTGATGCAACTCTAAAACATTTTGAGGATTTCATAAGGGATGTTAAGTCCGATATTAAAGATCTGACTAAGAGAAGTGGCGATCAGGATATAAAAATCCAGACTTCCTTAGATAAAGTCGATGCAACAAATCAGCGAGTGTCTGATTTGAAGGTAGAAAAAAGAAGATAATGGGCATTAGAAAATACCTCGTCAGCGTGCTTGCAGTAGTTCTTTTATTGTGGGGCCCCATAGATCATTCTTGGCCTTTGTGGCTATTGATTCGTACTGCATATTTGATTTTAATTCCTGTCATTGCATGGATTATTTTGGGCTATATTTGGAAAATATGGCGACCTGATGCTCAGACCGAACGTCTTGTAAGTCGGGCGTTAGCAGGTTTGACAGCAGGGGTTTTATTATGTGGGGCTATTCTAACTTTCTCTGCAAGGCGTCATGTTGAGTGTGATCAGTATGCTCGGTCGCGTGATGGTGATGAATGTGTGGGTGACTACGTGACCGTTTCTGGTCCCGACAAGGGCAAAGCATTGGTGCTCATCGTAGGGGCTGGATTTGCATTCTGGTTTGCGATAAGGAAAGATGAGTTTAATGCTGTTTAATCAACCCTTCGTTGCTTTCGTTGCGTAGGGTTTTTATTTGATATAAAATGCTTGAAATTTATCTGTAATAATCGAGTCATTACACCTAATGGAAATTGTTCCACCGTTTAATCCTCAACAATTAATGCCAATATGTAAAGTGTTGGCAGACACGCAAACAGGACTTACTGGTAGCGAAATAGGCTATTTGCTAAACGATTGCGATATTCCCGACTCATCAGCAGAAATGACCAAATGGAAAAGACTCTTTAATGCGTTTATAGAATTTCAGAATAAAAGGCAATTTGGCAATCATGTTGTGGTTTTTATTAACCGATCCATGAATCCAGCTCAATACACTGGAATGCCGCAGATATTTGAGGACCGCCGTGAAAGATTGAATACTGTGCTTTCTTTCTCGGGCATGCAAGTTGGAGAGGATGGCAAGATAAGATGGGCGAAGAAAGCTGTAAATCTCGATGAGGCGATGGAACGCGCAAATCGTATTCATTCTGTATTGACATCGAGGCAGGTTCACGCGGACGTTCTAATTTTCTGTAAAGCTGAATTATTACAAAAGAATTATTTTCATGCGGTCTTCGAGGCAATGAAGTCAGTTGCAAAGAAAATTCGTAATCTCTCGGGCTTAGATGGGGATGGGGCTGATTTAATAGATAAGGCTTTTGGGTTCAAGGATTCTTCTCTGCCTGTTCTGGTAATCAATGCTTTCTCAAGTGAGACAGAGAAAGGTGAGCAACGGGGATTCGCAAATCTTCTTAAAGGTTTATTTGGTACCATACGCAATCCACTTGCGCATAACCCTAAAATTGAGTGGGATATGACAGAACAGGATACGATGGACATTTTGACGATGCTTTCACTTGTTCATCGAAAATTAGATAAGGCCAAATTAAGCATCTAAAATTGTAGTAATTGATCTTAGAGAGGCCTTATTTTTAATTGCTTTGCCAATCTATTTGCAATCTTTTGAATGGTTTCGTTGGGAAATGAAGGCGCTTTATTTGATGCCCATAGAGGGGCGTTTGCAGCCATGTCTTCAACTGTAATTTTATACCATACTGGTATAATCGTTCTCCTTAAATAGATTTGTCGGGTCGTTAGTGCTGCTAATTCTTCCGCTGGCCATTTCTTCTTAAAGTACATTTTAGAAAATACTGCTATTCCATAATTTGAGTCAGCAATTCCTTTATTAATGGATAAGGGAATGTTCGCACCGTCATCAATGGAGAATTCGTCATACCAAATTTTAAGACCACGTTTTTCTAATTCTATAACCAGAGGCTTAACAAAAGCTTCCTTATCTTCACTCGCATGGGAAATGAAAGCGTCATAAGTCATCTTAACGTTTTCTTCTCCAGGGTTGGAAGGAGTATGATCGGGATCTAATTTATGGAAAGCAAGTAGATATTTTTGATACAAAGCATCATTCTTGCCTCTGACCATTCCAAGAAATTCAATCTTTCCGTATAAGACATTCTTGAATGGGGGTACAACAGCTGCCTTCTTGTAATACTTAGTTGCTAATTTATTCTGGGCGGCTTCTAAGCCATATCTTGCCCAGTCGTATATCATTGAACGAATCTGCCTAATGAACTTTCGTTTTGTATTTGGAAATTCATTGGTAGTTAAGCCAGTCACAGATTGACGACACTTATAACTCTGAAGACGTACTTTATTTGAATTGATTCTAAAGCCATTGGCATGCACGATCTCTTCCAATTTGGTGCCGACATTGACCGTTGATTTAGTATCAATCATAGTTTCTTTGCCGATTTGATCTGGAAACTTCTTATTAAACGTAGAGAAGGTGATGTCGTCGGCATATCTGGTGTAATCACATCTATTCTTAGCGGCAAGATATTGGAGTTCACTATCCATCTTTGCGCATAGCATGTTAGAAATAATGGGAGATGTTGGGGCGCCTTGAGGTAACTGGTTATCAAAACAACATATTTGTGCTAAAACAGTCGCTACTTCTGCATTTAGTTTATAGGGATGGGCCATAAGCATTCCTCTAACCCTACCAAAGTTGATTGATGGAAAAAAATCAAACAGGTCTATATTAAATACATAGTGTTTCTTTGTATGAATCTGTGCATTGGTTACGATATTCTTATTTAATACAAATCCGTGAACAGAAGGTTTAGGGGCATACACTTGTTGCAGAACATAATTGAGTTTTCTCTGAAGGATTTTAAGCGGAGAAATGGGGGCGGAGATTGTTCTAATTTCTCCAGATTTTTTTGGTATTTGAAATTGTTTATAGCGATCAGTAAGGGGAACTTTAAATAGGTGATAAACTAAAGTGCTGTATTTAATCTCAAGAATAGCTGCTACATCCTCAGGACTTTGGAGCGCCAAGAAAGCTTTTTGTAATTCTTCTTTTGGTCTTAGTAGTATAATTTTCATTAAAAATAGGTGCTTGGGGGTTGTTTTTGCTTATTGCAAAGCACCACGTGCAAAGAGTTAAGGTCACATGCACAGGGCATAAGGCTAACATTGGCATTATTTGTCGCAGTAACAACGACACAATTAACATATTCCCCCAAACACCCAGGGTTAATTTAACACAAAAAACATGAATTTAGAAGTAGGGAAGGAGGAGGGCTAACTTTTTTGTTTGGATAATTTTTCAGCTCTTTTGGAGTATCTCATTAACACCTGGGTAGTTTCAGAAATATCTTTATGGAGCTTTTGATATTTATAATTAAGTTGTCTAATAAAAGATTCGAGTCTTTCCATAACTTCTTTGTCGTTTTTTAATTCGGGTGACAAAGCGTTGGCAAGATCTTCAATTTCTTTAGCAGTAACGGTCTTGGGGGTTAGAGCGATGGTAGAAAGTGCTGCTGTTATTATTTTTTCGGTTGAACTTGGAGTTTTATTGGTTGATAAAGAACGTTTGGACTCAAGCTCTGCTTTATATAGTTCATTTAAGAAAGGATTGTCACCGACAATTTTCTTAATCTCCTCAAAGACCTCGGGAGATGGAACCTTTCCATGCTTCTCAATATAAGTGATATAGGTTTGGTGAACACCAATCTTCGAGGCCAATTGATAAGCTTTAATCCCTAAGCCTTCTCTGATTTTTCTTAATTCTCCACCAAATGTTCGCATAACTTAATTATATTCTTTAATTATGACTGGTCAATCATTATTTCTGTTGACTGGGAGTTAAATTGTGGTATAAATATGAATGAACAGTCATTAAATATGAAAAGGGGGGAGATAATGGAGAAATTGATGACAGTACCGGAAATAGCGGCAAAGCTTAGAAAGTCAATAAAGACAATTTATCATTATGTTGAAACGGAGATAATTCCTTCAACGCTGATCATTCGTGTAGGAAATTCAATACGTATGCGTCCAGCTGACCTTGAGAAATTGATCGAAGGTAATAGGGGTAAATAAATTGGCTCATTTACGCAAAAGAGAAAATGGAAAGTATTACGCCTATTGGAAGGAAAAGAGGGTCGATGGAAAATGGCATACCATGGCAAAGTCTTTGAAAACTACCAACAAGATTGTTGCTAAGAGGCGCTTCGATCTCTCATTTGGTGATGGTTTCGATGAAATCAAGGAGTGTTATCTTGAAGATTGGGTGAAACTTTTTGAGCGGAGTTTAAGTATTGAGAACCTTGATCCTAAAACGACCAGTAAGTATGTATATCATGCAGAGCGGTTTGCCAGTTTCTTTACAGGTAGGGTAAGAAAAATGAGCCAATTTAAGCACGAACACATGATTGAATTTATGGGGCAGTTAAGTCAGTCGGGTAATTCGTCAAGCACAGTTGCCGGTTATGGAAGAAGTTTGCGGAAGATGTTTAACATTGCTTTGGATCTTGAGTATATTCGTAAAAGCCCAATGGTAAAAGTTAAGGTGGGCAGAATGGCTCAACGGCAACGGTTTTTTATGCCGGAAGAAATCGAAAAGATTGTGGAAAAAGCACGGGAAAGCGAGTACGACTTTGCGTTAGTATTGTTCTTTTTGCAGACGGGCTTCCGTATTCAGGAGGTGGTAGATTCGTACTGGGGTAATGTCAATCACACAAACAAAACCATAAGGGTTACCGGTAAAGGGAAAAAGGTCCGTATTCAAAAGATACCGCAACTCGCTTATGATGCCATAATGAAGTTGTCAGGTAAATGGCCGACCATTTTTGGGCACAAGCAGAAGCAGTTATATCGCGACGTAACGGCTATTTTAGACAGGGCTGGGGTTATCGGATCACCACATGTTTTTCGTGACACTTATGCCACATATTCAATCAAGACGATGCCTTTGAGCACATTACGTGACAGGATGGGGCATGGCAGTTTGGAACAGACGAATAAGTATGCGCACGCTCTAAATTCAGAAGTAAAGCCAGAGGTTATGATTTACTTTAAGGACTGGGAAATCCAAGGATAGCTAGGGGTTACAATTTGGGGTACAATATGGTCGTTTTCGTGTTCAAAAGCGCTCTACGTCTGCTTCTCAGGCAGAAAACACCGGTTCAAATCCGGTTGGGGCTATTTTCTCCCGCTTTCTGAGAAATATTTCTTGTCACCGGTAGTTGCCCTCTGTAGAATAAAAAAATCATGTTATTCGATCCAAAATATAGTATCACTCCCAAGATAAACAAGGCGCTGGTTGAGATTGAGCGGGTGCGCGGTTTTCTGGATGCAGTCAAGATCAAAGATGACTGGATCGCCGAGATGCAACAAAAAGCACTCATTCTTGAATCGCACCATTCAACGCATATCGAGGGAACGACCCTAAGTTTAGAACAAGCCAAAAGTATTTTAGAAGGCAAAAAAGTTAAAGGCGTTAATCGTGATGACACGAAAGAGTTATTCAATTATAAAAAGGCGATGGATTTTATTTCAACGTATCTTGGCAAGGATGATCCTGTTTCAGAGGGCATTATCCGGGAGGTTCATAAGATTCTTGTTAAAGGTGTCCGGGGTGAGAATGCGAATCCGGGCAATTATAGGAAGATCCAAAACTATGTTGCCAATTCCCGGACACGGGAGATTATTTATACTCCACCAGGCCCTTTAGATGTTCCGCATTTGATGCGAGAATTTGTTCAGTGGATCAATGGGGCTGATGATGTTTCTCCCATTCTGGTAGCTGGGATTGTTCAATTTCAGTTTGTGCATATTCACCCCTTTATTGATGGCAATGGCCGCACAGCTAGACTTCTTTCAACACTGATTCTTTATAAGACGGGCTATGATTTTAAACGCCTTTTTACGATCTCTGAGTATTACGATCAAGACCGGCCAGCGTATTATCAAGCTATCCAAAGTGTACGAAACAATAATTTAGACATGACATCATGGCTTGAGTATTTCGTGGGCGGTTTGAGGTCTCAAATGGCTGACATTCAGTCTAAGGGCGAGCAGTTGATCAAGCAGGATAGCCAGCTTCAAAAAATCAAAAAAATGGGATTAAATAAGCGTCAGGAGAAGGCAATAAAGCATTTAATTGCTAAAATAACCCTTTCGGTCAATGAATATCAAGCCATATCCTCATGTATCCGGCGCACAGCCCAGAGGGATTTAGACGACTTGGTTAAGAAGAACGTCATCAAGGCAGTAGCCAGTAGTCCCACCGACCCCACAAAACACTATATTTTACTGTGACACGCTACTGTGACATGCTGTGACATTTTACTGTGACAAGAATTAAAATGACAAGGTCGCAGTCAACCGAAAAGTTCTTTGTATTATCCATTTCGGGCTATTTTTATTTTCTTTCGCCATTACTGTGACAGATATTTAAAAATATTAGTTGACCTTTCGAAGTCTAATATTCAAAATTATTAGATAAGGAAGCCTCCTTGCCCGCATCATTTCCCTTGCCGCTTCTAATTACTAATTCTTAACAGATAGGAGCGGCGCATGTCCCATTTATCTCAAACCCCTGAATATGTAACTTTGTTGAAAGACCTTAAAGATCGTATTCGAAGCGCACAATACGAGGCACTTAAAACGGTTAATCAGGAAATGATCGGTCTGTATTGGGATATTGGCAAGAAGATCGTCGAACAACAAAAAGAAAATAAATGGGGCAAATCTATTGTGGTCAATTTAGCCAATGATCTGAGGCTTGAGTTTCCCGGCGTTCAAGGGTTTTCGGATAGGAATATTTGGAATATGCGCAATTTCTATGTTCTCTATAGTCAGAACCAAAAACTGCAACCATTGGTTGCAGAAATAAGCTGGGCTAAGCATTTGGTCATCATGTCCGGGTGTAAGAATGATCTGGAGCGGGGACTCATTACTAAGGTAAATAAGTTTCTGGTCGAAATGGGTGGCGCATTTGCGTTTATGGGTAATCAATTCCGTTTGGAAGTTGATGGGGATGAATATTTCATTGATATTTTACTTTATCACCGCAGATTAAAGTGCCTGATCGCGGTGGAATTAAAAGTCGGTAAGTTTCGTCCCGAGCATGTTGGCAAGATGCAGTTTTATTTAGTCGCTTTGGATGACACGATTCGTCAAAAGGGCGAGAACCCCTCCATTGGGATCATTTTGTGTAAGGATAAAGGCCGAACGACCGTTGAGTATGCGCTTAGGGTCAGCAAAAAGCCGATCGCCGTAGCCCAATATAAGATTTCCCAAACGCTTCCTAAAGACTTACAAAAAGAATTGCCTGCTCCCCAGCAGATCCAAGCACTTTTAGATGGGATAGCTAAACCCGAATTAAAACGGTAGCATTGCCTTCAGGCTAAAAGTTCTCTGTATTATCCAGTTCGGGCTATGAACCACGTTGGGTTCATAGCACGCTGGCAGTTACGCAGATGCTGTATACCCGTTTACATATAATGAAAGCGCGCCCTAAACCCCACGTGGTTTAGGGCCCCCGTTACAAACCACAAGGCAAAACAATGTTCTGCGTATATCTATTGCAAAGCCAAAAAGACCATCAATTTTACATCGGCTTCACCCAAGATGTACAACGCAGGCTCCAAGAACACAACTTTGGCAACAATGACGGCACAAAAACCAGAAGACCGCTAAGATTGCTATATTACGAATGTCATTTAAATAAAGAAGATGCGCTACGGCGGGAAAGTTATTTTAAAACAACGAAAGGAAAGTCCACATTAAAGCAAATGTTAAGATTTTCTTTAACCGTAGGGGCGCTTCGCGAAGCGCCCTAATGTTTGGGGGACACGTCTGCCGGAAGTAAACATGCGTCATATAGGTTAAGCAGAAACGGTCCCGAGTATTGGTCCCGAGTGGTCCCGAGTATTGTTGAAGTAGTGCTAATTACAAAGAGGCGCCCGTTATTATCAATATTAAGCTAATGACTTACATCAGGCTATTTTTGGGATTAAATCCCTAGTCTTGGTGGTGAAATGGTGGTGGATGCGTGTTTAAGAATTTTTAGGCGTAGAAAGCAAAGGTATGTTATTATTTAATCATGAGCAATAAAGATAAGTCCATCATTATTCAGTTCAAAGAACGCATCCCAGCGCAAATTCGCAAACAGCTAGTGAGGATCATCATTTTTGGTTCCCGTGCGGATGGCAAGGCAAGTCGCTATTCTGATTTGGACGTGGCGGTCTTAGTTAAACGTAAAACCACTCTTTTGGAGAAACGTTTGGAAGACATTGCCTATGCGTTGATGATGGAACATGATTTTCAACCGGTTATTTCGCTTAAAGTGTTTAGCGGGGTTGATTTCGAACGTCGTTATAAACAAGGGTTTTCGTTCTATCGCCATGTTCGTGAGGGTATTGTTGTATGACCCAAGAAGTTCGCGGTCTGCTTAATAAATCAAAACACGCCATAAAAGTATCTCAAGAGCTTCTAGTTCAGGGTTTTCCGTCTGATTCAGCCAGCAAATCCTATTATGCGATTTTTTATGCAGCTCAAGCACTACTTAAATCAGCTAAAATAGATGTAATTAAGCATTCTGCGGTAGAAGCAGCAATTGGTTTCCATTTTGTTAAGACCGGAAAGATTGACCAGAAATTTCATAGGATCATGCTCGATGCCCGCAAGTTAAGAGAAATCGCTGATTACGACATTCAAGAAGAAGTTGACCGCCCTCAAGCTGCGGTTAAGATCCAAGAAGCTAAAGATTTTCTAAAACTGGTCCAAAAACTCGTGCGTTAGTCTGAAATTGGTGGTGGTTTTGGTGGTGAAAACACCCGCCAGCGACGACAATGGTGTTTCTTCCGGTTGTGGCTATTTTCCCACATCAATTCCCACTTGCCATAGTTCATCACTTATGCTACACTTCATTTAGGAGGATATGATTATGGCTACCAAAAACCCAAGATTAAATGTCGTTTTAGAACCTTCGCTCATGAAGGGTGTTGATCATTTAGCCAAAGCTCAAGGGGTATCTCTATCAACCATGGCCAGAGACCTTATCAAGGAGGCCCTGGAAACCTACGAAGACGGCCAATGGCAAAAGATCGCTCAAAAGCGGGAAACAACTTTATCCAGTAAAAAGTCTCTTACGCATGATGAGGTTTGGAAATGATGGAATATCGGCCAGTTTATCATCATGAAATTCCTAATGATCTGGCAGAGATTCCTGGAAATATAAAAGACCGTATTCGAAGAGCTATTGAAACACGGCTTTTGATTGACCCTATCAGCTACGGGTTACCTTTACGCAAAAGTTTACACGGTCACCGCAAGTTGCGGGTGGGCGATTACAGGATTATTTATCGAATCCACGGCAAAGAGATCATTATTTTGAAGATCGGCCATCGTAGAGATGTTTATCCCAAAATATTGATACGCTTAAGAAAGTAAAAAACCTCTATGAGTACCAAAAGAAAAGTCGTCAGAACGGGTTTCTTATTAACTGTGCTTGGCATTCTTTTATTCCTTGTTCTTGTTCAGCTAACTAAACCCAAGGGACACGATGCAAGATTTATTTTGATCGGGGAGCCACTCACTATTCTGCAGGAAATTTAGATCAAGCTATTTTTGATTTTCGTGAAGCAGTGTTGCTCGACCCTAAATTAACAAAAGGGTACATACGTTTGAGCGGTTGTTATGCGCAAAAGGGCAATTTGGTTGAATCCATGCCGCTCTTTTATCAAGAAATGCTCTCAAGCTATGGAGCAGGTCCATTTTATGGCCGAGGATTGGCGTATTATGCCTCTGGAGAATACAACAAAGCTTTAGCTGAATATAAGAAAGCAGTTACATTGGAGAAAAACCAAGAAGCTTTTCAAATTTTTATCGAATATTTTCCGACCAAGAAGGCGTCTGATTGCGTCAACGTGAGAGACCAAATAATTGAGTTAATAAAACCTTAAGCATTTATAGCGACCTCCTTACATGCCTAAAAGTGAGTGCCAATTGAGTCACACATTGGCCTGATTTATATTCAAACATACATTCCGTCTGCTTCTCAGACAGAAAACACCGGTTCAAATGGGGCTACTCTGATTGCCTAACTCGCCAATAAAAGCTATACTTATCCCTATGATTAAGCCCAGCACGAAACATAGGTCCATCGTTACCCTAAAGAAATCGTCGATCCACAACGTTGGCCTCTTTACCAATGAAGGTATTGCCAAAGGCACGCGGTTCATTGAATATGTGGGTGAGAAGATTACGATGAAGGAGGCAGGACGCAGGGTTGATGCTTCCCAGGAAATTCATAACAGCAACCAGACCAATGGGGCGGTTTATATCTTTGAGCTTAACTCAAGGTATTCAATCGACGGCAACGTGCCTTATAATACTGCTCGATACATCAATCACTCCTGCGATCCCAATGCCAAGACCGATGTTATTCGGGGAAAGATCTGGATCATTGCGATAAGGGACATCAAAGCTGGCGAGGAAATTACCTATAACTATGGTTATGATTTCAGCGACAAATATAAAACCCATCCTTGTGCCTGTGGCACCGACAAATGCGTGGGTTTTATCCTCCATAAAGACTTATGGCCTCAGTTGCGTGAGGCGCTTGAGAACGAGACAAACAATCATTAATTCCGGGTGGTCGTCTTATGATGCTAATCAGCAACGATCAGGAAAAGATCCTAGTTGGGTTATGTGTTCATTCTTTATTGTTTGCAAAAGCGTTATAATTCTGTATTATTGAGGCATGGTCATTAGAAGATCGCGATTTTTTGTAAAATTTATATTAGCCGTTGTTATTCGTAGTTTCATTGCCATTCCCTTTGTCATTTTCTCAGGAAATCTTTTAGCCGAAGATCTGAAGCAAGAATTCCATAAAGCAGAAAATTTTGCTTTACTGGACAATCGTGGTAAATTCCAAGAACTTTATTATTATTCCGACATGAAGGCCATTGTGATTATTTCCCAAGGCAATGGCTGTCCAATCCTTCGAAAGAGCGTCCCGTATTTAAATCTTCTTCAAGAAGAATTTTCATCCCAAGGCGTGGTATTTTTGATGATCAATGCTAATCCGCAAGATGACCGAACAGCTATAAATCAAGAAGCATCGGATTTTAATATTCAAATCCCCATTTTAGAGGATACGGCTCAAGTAGTGACGGAGGGTTTAAATATTAAACGCATTGCGGAAGCGATTGTGATCGATCCGAAACGTTGGTCTGTGATGTATCATGGGCCTATTAATGATCAATTAGGATATGAGACGCAAAAAGCACGGCCTGACAAAGAGTATTTAAAAGAGGCCATTAATGCGGTGCTTCATGGTAAAGAGGTTCAACAGGTGGAGCATATGGTCAAGGGCTGTTTAATTAATCTGAATACCCAAAAAGAGAAAGAGGAGCTCACCTACGCGCGAGATGTGGCGCCCATCCTCATTAATAAGTGCATGCAATGCCACGCGCCAGGACAAATTGCTCCGTGGAGCATGAATAATTATGAAAAAATTAAAGGGTGGGGACCAATGATTAGGGAGGTCATCCGCACTAAGCGCATGCCTCCGTGGGTGATGGATCCTCATTATGATAAATTTAGGGATGATGTTTCTTTGACGCCCAAAGAAGTGCAGACCATTGTGCATTGGCAGGAGCAAGGGATGGCACGAGGGGAGGGGGATGATCCATTGATCAAAGCCTCTGCCATACAGCCGCTTGATTGGCCCCTAGGCCCGCCCGATATGATCGTAACATTTGATCAACAACAGGAAATACCACCGACGGGAATCATTGATTACAGATATATTCATGGCAATAAAATTATGAAACAAGATCAATGGCTAAAGGCCATTGCTTGGAAAATCGATAATAAGAAGGTTGTGCATCATGCAACGTTATATTTTATGGCCGATCAATTAAAGTTTGATGCAGCCAAGAAAATTGACAATGGGCGCGTTCTTGACGCCACTTCTCCGGCAAGGCCGCCATTGGTTTTTCCTAAAGACACGGGGATTCTTTTGACTAAAGGCACACAATTCTTTTTTGAACTTCATTACACGACCAGCGGTAAACAAGAAAAAGATTTAACAGAGGCGGGCTTGTACTTTTATAAAACACCGCCGCCAAAAGTTTTTTTGCTGCGATTTATCAAAGACAGAGATTTTGTGATTCCTCCGCGGGTAAAGGAATGGAAAATACAGGGATCAAGTTTTACAAAGCATGATGTTGCTTTTTATGGATTCAGGCCGCATGCCCATTGGCGGGGTAAAAGAATCAATCTCCGCATTCGTTACCTCGATGAAACAGTAGAGGAAGTATTAAATGTACCATATTACAAATTCTTATGGCAGACGCGGTACTTATTAAAGGAGCCTATGCATTTACCTGCGGGAACACGCATGGAAGTTGAGGCTGTCTATGACAATTCTTTCCAAAATCTCGATAATCCGAACCCAGATAGAACGTTAAGGTTTGGTGAACAGAGTCAGGATGAAATGTTTGAAGAAGAGTTTTATTTTGTCGAAGAATGAAATGCTCTTTGTGTGCTCCTTTAATTTGACGCCGAATTCTCCGATTTGAGTAACGTGGGGACACGTCTGCCATAAATTAACATGTGTCATAGAGGTTAGCGAGAAACGGTCCCGTGATTGCTATTATACCTTAGTACAATTGTTTAAATTCTTTTCCCTCTTACAATGACGCCTATGAAAAAAGGCGCGTGTTTAGGGATATTTTTTATATTTTTAATAAATACATTCAACCCCGGCGGCTCAATGCTTTGGGCGCAAGTGGAGGTTTCTTTACCGCCAGCTGGCGTAAGGATATCACTAAGCACTGAATATAATCCGCCTATCCTCAAAGGCATCAAAGTCCATCCGGATAATCCTTTTCAATTTGATTTCGTTTTGTTACAAAGTGAAAAAACGCTCTCTAAAGAAGAAGCCGCAAAGTTAATTAAATATTTTCTGGCCAGTTTAACCATCCCTGAGAAAGATTTGTGGGTCAACTTATCGCCTTATGAAAAAGACCGTATTGTCCCTCAAAGTTTCGGACAGACTGAAATGGGCAGAGACTTGTTAGCACAAGACTACATTCTTAAGCAAATAACTGCCTCGCTTATTTATCCAGAAGATGAAATAGGTAAGAGATTTTGGAAACGTATCTATGCAGAAGCATCTAGGAAGTTTGGGGTCACTAATATTCCTGTGAACACTTTTAATAGGGTTTGGATAATCCCTCAAAAGGCCGTCGTTTTTGAAAATGCGAAGTCCAGCACAGCCTATGTGGTCGAGAGTAAATTAAAGGTTATGCTCGAAGAAGACTATTTGTCATTGGAAAAGCATGGAGAAATAACAAATAGCGAAGCATCACTGCTTTCTAAAAAGGTTTTGCAGGAAATTATCATCCCCGCGTTAACAATAGAAGTGAACACAGGCAGAAATTTTGCTCAATTGCGCCAGGTCTACAGCAGTCTTATTCTAGCCACATGGTACAAGAAGAAGATCAAGGACAGTATTTTATCGCGTGTATACGCTGATAAAAGCAAAATAGCTGGTGTGAGTGCTGGTGATCCAACAGAGAAAAATAAAATTTACGCGCAATATTTGAACGCATTTAAGAAGGGTGCTTACAATTACATTAAAGAAGAGCAAGATCCTCTATCTAAGCAAATAGTTCCCAGAAAATATTTTTCCGGGGGGTTTAATATGGCTATGGTGAGCAATGACTTGCTCCAGGTGAGCGTTGATTCGGTTATAGTGCCAAGTGTCATGAAGGCTAAAAGTAGAGATTTTTTAATTAAAGTAAAGCTAGATACCCTAACGTCAGCATCACGCGCGTCTAATGATGCCGCTATGGACGCGAGGGTTAAAGATTTTTCAGTTATGCGTATTCCTCAACGAGGTAAATCGGCAATGGACTTAGTTCTGGGTACATCGTTAATGCTTATTTTTTTTATTCTCGCCACATTAGTCGCGTTTGCCATCAAAATGGACAGTCCTGGTCCAGCGATTTATGCCTCGGTGCGCAAAGGTTTGAATGGGCAGCCTTTCATTATCTATAAATTCCGCACCATGAAGATCGGGGCGGATAAGGAATTGGCTGATATGGTGCAGAAAGGTGATATGGATTTAAAAAATTTATCCATGAAAAATGATCCCCGTGTGACGCGGATTGGCGGGTTTTTACGTAAATATAAAGTGGATGAACTGCCTCAGTTGTTAAATGTCCTCAAAGGGAACATGAGTTTGGTGGGACCCAGGCCAATGATCGATAGTGCCAGTGCCGAGATCGATGATAATCATCATCGTTGGCTGGTTTTACCTGGAATGACAGGATGGGCCCAGCTTAAAGGTCCGCAATCGAATCACAAAGAAATATTTGATGAGCACTATGTAGACAATTGGTCAATATGGCTGGATATTAAAATTCTTTACCTGACCATCAGCCACGTCATTCTTCATAAAGCAGATGCCGCAATGATGGGGGATGATAAGCAGGTTGGAGGCATTGATTTAACATCCACGATGAAAGTTGTCACTTCAGCGAGGTCCCAATCTGAAGGTAGCTTAGGAAAAGAAAAAGAGGCTATTAAATTTCGTCTTGACTCGGCACAATTACAAGAATTAGAAAATGCACCCGGTTTTGCGCCTGTCATTATCAGCATCAACCCCATGACGAACATTCGCACATTCCTTGGTTTAAATTCCGGAAAAAACTGAGACACGTTGATTTTTCTTCCAGTTTTTCAATCTTCCAGTGCTTTTGAAATAAGTCTCAGTCCTTCGGTAACGCATTTTTCTCTCCAGGCGGGGTCTTGGGGGCAGAATATTTCCATTAATTCTTTTTTGGCGGATTCGCGTTTTGGGCCTGGATGCTCATGAAAGCGGTTCTCCTGATACAGGGCTTTAAAGGCGCGTAGCGACGGATGTGTTCCATATTCGGCGATGAGGTGTTTGTAGACTTTATTTTGTGAAGCAAAGTGATGGGCCAGCCAATTGACCATGATGCCCGAGGGTTCTCCGTTTGAGATCAACCCGAAACCTAAGGGGGTGACGGCTGATCCAAATTTGGACTGCAGGATGATTGTTCGGGGATCATCGGCAGATTCAAACGTTAACAGATGACACGTCCCGTAGGCGCCAATGCCGGTATGAAGGTCTAAATGAAAAATGGGTCTTCCGAGTTTGTTGTACATAAAATGAGAGGTTTTAAGGCTCCTTAATGAATGATGTAATGACTTTGAGCATCAAGTATTCACGATCTTTGATACCGTAAGCCCGCCGCTGAATAACACGGAT
>JANNCL010000085.1:0-6192 GCA_031386565.1 Candidatus Omnitrophota bacterium | reverse complement strand
TCGAAAAAACCGATGCGGGGCGTGATATGCTGGCGGAGGATTATGTTCTAAAACAATTGGCCGCTTCTTTGACACATCCCGACCATGAGCCGGGCCGGACATTCTGGGCCAGGTTGTTCCGCCGTGCCCAGGAAGAATACGGCACGCAGAATATTCCCATCAATACCTTTGCTAAAGTGTGGGTTGTCCCTGACCGCGTCATTGTTTACGAAAAACAAGGGTCTGCCTATATTGTCCAAAGCCGCCTGAAAGTCTTATTGGACCAGGATTATTTAAGCGTTGAAAAGAATCGTGTGAAACATAATATTGGTCCGCTAAGTAAACAAAGGACAGATGGCCTTTATGCCCAGGTTGCCCGCGAGCTGATCATCCCGGAACTCGAGCGCGAGGTCAATCACGGCAAGAATTTCGCGCCCCTGCGTCAGATGTATAATGCGCTGATCCTGGCGATATGGTTTAAAAAGAGATTAAAGAAGAGCGTGATCAATCAGGTGTATGTCAATAGTAAGAAAACATCAGGGATCGATCTTCCAGAAGGTCAGATCAAAGAAAAGATCTATGCGCAATATTTACAAGCGGTGAAAAAAGGTGCTTATAACTTGATCCGTGAAGATTATGACCCGACGCTGCAAGAGAACATCCCGCGCAAATATTTCTCCGGCGGGTTCTCATTTGCCATGACCGCGCAGGAGATCAATTTTCGTCCGGTGAACAGTTTAAAGAACGGCATGGATTTTGCTATGCTAGGTAAAAGATTGGCCATATTCAGGGCTGTTTTGATCCCTATCGGTTTAAGCGTTGCCGCATTATCTGCGTTTGCAGGACAGCCGCCCGTTGGTTCATCGGAATTGGGAAGAATGCAGCTGGGGCAAGTTATGTCAACGGTGCAACAAGAACATTTAAAACAGATCAAGGCATTGGTGAGCATTGAAGATATCAAAGCATTAAATGGGAAGGTCAATGTTGTTACCGGAAAGACGTACAACATTGATATACAAAGTTTGATGAATAGCTCTGCGTTGAAGAACGGGACTTACACCTGGAAAGAGCAGGCATATGTTGTTGCTTTTCATGAAAAATATAAGACTTCTGTCACAGGAGTTCAATTAACTCCAACGGGAAATATTTCTGCCGCTACCATCCAGGCGGTCAATGCATTGACCTCGTCCCATTCTCGACCAGCCGGTGCTCTTGCGGCAGCCCCGGCAGGAGAGCAAAGAATAGAGCATCAAGCGGTAGTTTCTAAAGCACATTCGGTCAAAATAGCACCGGTTGGCAGCATTACTGTCGATAAAAAACAGATCTCCCAAGAATTAATTGCTGCGGCGCAGAAAATGGCATTGAATCTTTCATTGCCTAAGATTGATGTGGCAGCAAGGATGGATAGTCCGATCGTTCCGCTTAACCCCAAAATGCCAAGATCTCCAGTAGTAGCATCAGCGCCAGCATTGCGTACGTCAGCGCCGTTAGCTGTTGCCGCGCTTCCAGCCGCGGCTGCGTCACAAGCTGCGCGTTCAGTGGTGCAAGCAGCATTACCAAGAGTGGGTGAGGGTATTATGCCGGTTGTTCTCAAGAATCCGAGAGCTGTCCAAGCGGTTGCGGCTGTCCCGGTCAAGGTTCAGGTTTCACCTGTTCCAGTAACAGGTGATTTCAAGAGTTCATGGACAGGTCAAGTGCGCGGGTGGCTGGGGAAGTCGTTTTATCAAGCAGGTGAAGTGCTTTTTACAGTCGAAGATATCGCTATTGAAACCGCGATCGCCAAAGCAGCGAATGAAATGCTGGTGTTAAATGAATCATTGGAAAGTCGCAAAAGAGCGGGGACACCTTTCGAGATCTTGGGCGCGTTAAAGAATGTTCTGGCTAAGAAACAAGAGTTGATCGCTCTTAAGGCAGCGCAGGAATCGGGTATCGTGCGGGCGGCACGGTCGTTAAAAGTTATTGATCCAAGGGTATTGGCAAACGGTGTGACTATTGCTAAAGAACAGAATCTATTTACCTTTGCGTATACTGATGTTTGGCATATTAATGCGGATGTTCC
Organism: Candidatus Omnitrophota bacterium; assembly: GCA_031386565.1. Taxonomy (GTDB): domain Bacteria; phylum Omnitrophota; class Gorgyraeia; order Zapsychrales; family Fredricksoniimonadaceae; genus JACQQW01. The sequence goes on along the minus strand of JANNCL010000085.1, from coordinate 4,154 downwards.
TTTTGGTACGGGTATCGGAGGTGTTTACACCATCGACGGCAAGCGGATCGAAACGATCTTAACGATCAACAGGGCTCAAGACCCTACACGCAGTAAATTGCGTTTGGGGATAGATTTTATTAAGAGCGGATTAACGCAGGGAAAATTTGAAATGACGATCACGCCGGTTACCTCAACTGCGCCAGTAGTGGCCGCAGAAGAACCGGTCGTCAGTGTCGCCAGTGAGTTAGGACAGGTCACGCGGAAAGAAACCGTATCGTTAGCTAGCCCAGAATCAGGAATGATCGAATATCTCAAACCTGTAGGCAGCTGGGTGAAAGCCGGGGAAACAGTTGCCCGGGTCAAGAATAGAATGTATGAGCAGCAGGCGCAGGCATTGTCGGATCAGATCAAAGCTGTTGAGGGGGTAATAGCCCGTAGTTCACCTGATGCAGAAGGCAATGTTTATATAACGCAGGATAAAATTGAACCGTTTCGCTTGGAGTTGGCGCGGTTACAGGCGGATTTAAGTGCCGTCAGGATCAAACAAGACAGGCTTTTCATCAAAGCAACAACTTCAGGTTTTGTCGCTCAAATGATGAAACTGTACGCGGGTAGTGTCGGCATTGGTGAGACGGTCATGACGATCGATACAGGTCTGGCAACAATAGAAGGTGTGGTGATCAGTTCAAAGTTTACAGTTAAAGCCGGGGACAGGGTGCAGGTCCAATCAGCAGACGGGAAATTGAGCTGGGGGGCGGTGGTATTCGTTGATCAAATGCCCCAGGATAAAACACGGGATATCCAGGATTCACAGAAGCTGACTGTTAGAGTTTGGGCCCCGTCGTTATCCCAAGGTGATTCGGTGAGGGTATCGATACCGACTCCGGATGCGTTAAAACAGCGTAAATTGACCTCGATCCCTCTGCCGGCAGCTAATAGAATAACGGTGTTCAAAAGCGGAACATTTGCCGATCGGTTAAATGTCACCAATGCGTATAATAGCAATGGCATAGTTCCTGCTGTTTATACCATGCAGCGCACATCTGATCCGATCGCCAATGTGCGCATTCCTGATATGTTCCCTCAGGGGCAAACACCAACGATCACATTAGCGGAAGTACTTAAGAAAGTGTTGGCCCGCGCGGAAGTGACAGGGGCCAAAGATATCGAGGTTCAGATCCAAAAAGTAATGGAAGGCATGACGCCCGATCAAATAAATGCCCAATTCGGTTTATACAAGGACGGACAGGGTAATTGGCGGGTTGGCGGCGGTATCAACGGATCGCTCAATGATATCGGATTTAATCTTTTTCGCGGTTCAGCGCTCGGCCTTCCTGGGAATATCGCGAATTTGGTGGCGATTTCCATCGTCGATCTATTTAGGCATACGCGGCATTTATTCGACGATGCGGATAAGAGCGAACGGCAATTGGTCCTGGAGTTAGCTAAGATCAAGTCAGAAATGGCACTTAGGGATTTTGAAGCTTTTTCACTAGGGAAGTCTAAAGAAGTCTCCGATCTTTTTATTGACCTTGGTTTAGCACAGATGCGCATGGCACAGTTAGAGGGCCTGATCAAAGGATTGGAAGAAACGCGGCAAGCAGTAGAGCGGCGTGTGAAAGAAAGTTTATCGACCACCGCCTCGGCTGAAGTTATAGCACAAAAGATCAAGGCGGCTGAACTTGAGTATAAACAATTTAAGGCCAGTGAAGAACAAAAACGTATCGCGTTAAATAGTCTTTTGGGCCAGGGTTCGGCTTTGGTCGCTGATCTTCCGCTGCGGGCGCAATTTGATCCCTTAACGGCAGATCAAACAACATCGATGAAACAACGCATGCTGACACAGAATCCTTTACTGGCGAATGCTAAGAAGGCCCAGGAAGTCGTCCAGAACACGATCGATCATGAAGATATCAATTCAGACGTGAAAGCTAATATCACGGCAACGTTTATCAGCGGTGATGGTAAGCCGGCGACTTTCACGGGTATGTTCCCCTCCTGGACGACCAATGGGGGGAATTATACAGCAACGATCAGCATTCCTTTGATGAACAAGGCGCAAGATGGAAAAGATGCCATTGTTAAGCTGAAATTGCAACAGGCTAAATTTTATGCGGCGGCATTGCAGGAACTTATCATTAAAGATTTTGAACAAGCGGTAGCGAAATTCAATGCCGCTGTTGCTCAAAGCAAGCAGGTGCAAACGGCGATCGATGAGCTGGCGCGCGTATCGAATCTTAAGGCCAACGGCCCGGAATTTTATTCCAATGAAGCAGACCAACAAGAGATCGATAAGCTCAATGCCAGAATGCTGCAATTACGCACAGAAGCCCTCATGGCGCAGGCTAAATTGCATGAAATAACTGCCTTGGAGGCTGGGCAGACTTTGGTGAAGCCAGCTGAGGGCGCAGTCAAGGCTCCGACACAGCTGCGTATGCCTGCACAACAGTCAGGATTTCAAAAAGTTGCTTATAGAGAACCCGTACAGCCGGCATTAACGGGCATTGATGCTGTTCTTGTTAGTGAAGCACGGCCGGAGAGTTCAGTCATTACCTATAGAGTCTCGTCAGGTACAGTTCCGGGCGTGGTTAAGATGGAAGGCCAGGGGGATGCCGTAGCCAATTGGTTGGCCGCAACACCTGGGACAAATGAAAAAGGAAGTTCTTTAGCCCAGGTTCGACGGTTGTTCAAGGAAGACAATATTAGAACCCGGCAAGGGGCATTGAAACAAGCTTTTGAATTGTACCAGGATGATAAAGATTTTTACACAACAATGCGGGAGGAAATACAGGATTCGATCTTTTCAGATATGCAGGAAGGGATATTACGGTGGGTCTTAAGAGAGAATGATATTGTTCTTTTGATCGATATCATCAATGACGCCGAGATCAATAAAAATATCCCGTTATCGAATCTTGGCTATACGTTCTTAGTAGACATGATCGTGCATGACCCTAAAATATTAGAGATATTATCAACCGCGGTATCAACATCCGGCGTGAGCGCGGACCATGAAGAGATCCTGGCCGCCGTGGTCGCGCGTCAACCGGCGTCATTGGCCGCATCGTATGTGCTGCGCAGTAATTTCTGGTCTGCGGATGAATTAGCTATACTTTATAAGAAGGTTGGGGCTTCAAGTCTGGCACGGATCTTACAGCCATTGATCGCCGATGAGATCACGCGCAGGATCGCCGGAGGGATCGATATTGATCGCGGCCCATTCAAGAATATCGTGCAATCATTGATCTTGTTCAACCGTGATATCGCCGAAGGCAAATGGATCAGCAATCTGGGGGCAGCAAAAGATAAGGCATTGCGGCTCTCCCCTGATTGGCAGAAAGTGATCAGTCCACAGATATTGAAGGAGGCAAAAAAAGTCACGCAAGATCTTCTTTTAGCGCAGAATTTCTTTCCCCGTGCGGTATCGCCGCTCCTGGATGCAGTGTCATCAACCAGCCGGGAGGCTGATCCGCTGATAACCTTTAACAGTCTCGGAGCTGAAGGACAAAAAGAGTTTATTCAGGGCGAGAATAATATTTCGGTATTAGCCAGGATGCTTGAGACCAAAACTGATCAAAAAGGCATTGTTTTGGATAAAATGTCCCAAACGCCCCGCGGCTTGCTGATGATCCTTGATGTCTACACCAGGATCAATGATGAAGAAACGCTTCGCTTGATCGAGATGCGCCATATTCCCAGGATATTCAAGGAAAAAATAAAGGATGCCGCTGATAACCCAGTGCTCAATCTTTCCGTAAGGAAAGCGTTGGAGAAAATGTCCCTTAAAGACAAGAAAGCGCTGGATGTGCGCTTGTCTGAGACATTCTCCGATTTTGAATTATTTATAGCAGATGATGCAAGAGGCCGGACATTTGTTGAAGCGCAAATGAATCTTGTTGCGGCGCGGTTGGCCGCCGATTCTATGGATGAGAAATATCAATTGGCTTGGACGCCGGTGGCAGGATATCAGGCCAAGACTTCGGGGGCGGCACTAGTCCTTAATGATATCAGGATCATCCTATCACGGGCCAGTGATCCTTTAGTGGCGAATGATAAATTGACAGAACTAAGGAATAAATATACCACTGGTCCTACCCATGATGCGTTAATAGAGTTCTTTCAATTCCGTAACAATTTTTATCCCAGGATCAAAGATAATGACCAGGGCTTTT
>JANNCL010000047.1:0-6871 GCA_031386565.1 Candidatus Omnitrophota bacterium | reverse complement strand
GCGAAAAAGGGCCTTACTTTAGGTGGTTTTGGCGCTTATTTGGCTGAAATTGATGGTAAGATCGTTCCGGTTTTGTTGCGGGGATTTAAACAGGAAGGCGCCAAGTTTTCATTCATGCTTTTAAATAGAGACGTGCTTACTGTCGGTGATCAAAGAGTCACAAATGATACGGCAAGTTCTGAGGGACGTGAAGTTACAATTATTGATAATGTGATGAAGGTCAATGGAAACAACATCACTATTCCACCGGAAGGATTTAAGATCAACGACCAACAAGCGTGGAACTCTCAAGGTCCGGTCATTGCGGATGTCGCTATTATTTTAAAGCCTGCAAATGGTCCAGAGATCAGACTGTCAATATCGAAGATCGAGGAAGTAGAAAGCGCAAACGCGGCGATGGCTGCGCGCAGGGATGGTAGGGCTCCGAATAGCGCGGCTTCTGGTTGGGACATCGTTGTCCGTCGTTTATTGGAACTGAGTGAAGAAGTTGCCCAAGCTCAGGGTCCAGCTGCATCCGCAACAAAGCCATTAACCGTAGATTTTGTTGCGTACAGAAGACTTTTCAATGCACCGACGGATCAAACCTTGAGATTAGAAGGCCCGGCATTTGAAAGTACGATTGCTCAGTATATTGCGATGGCGCGGGAGCAATTAAAGACTAATAATGAAACGTTGGCTGCACATATCATCGCTCCTATTTTGGCTGTCATGCACAATGATTGGCAAGTCAATTTCTTAGCTCAATCAAATTTGAAGTTTAATCGTATACCAGGCGCTTCCAATCCTTTCAACATTGACGGTATACAAAACATGAGTCCATTAACCGATAAAGAAAAAGCTGTGGTGAAAGACTTATTATTGCGGACAATGAATATGTCGCCGGGTTCCAAAATTACAGGTCCTAAGGTCAGGGGTTCAAGAGAATTAGCTAGTGCTTTAGGCATTGATTTAAAGATTCCTCGGATAGATGAAAGTCAGGCAATGACTGCCGTGATGCGAAGTGCTTTGTTAGCGATCGTGATCAGTTTGATGGGCGCTTCTCAAGTAGTTAAGGCTCAGGAAGTTGATGCGGATGGAATGTATATTATAGCAAAACCCACAGCTGCTCAGAAAGCAAAATTAAGAGATATTTATACTTTGAGAAAGTTCAACGGACAAGAATATTTAGTAATGAACGGTGAGGTAATAAAATTTAAAGAAAAACCGGTGGTTCCGTTGGCTCCGGCCGCGTCTGCTCCGGTTGCATCCGCGACTGTGTCAAATGTCGCGTCTGCTGTGGCGGGTGTTTCTAATGCTGCTTTGGAATAAATTACAGATACTAAAGATCAATGTTTGTTAGCGGATATTAATGCCAAGATCCCAGAAGCGACCGTAATATTAAATAGTGCAAAAAGTGCGATTAATTACATGCCTATTATTGTTAGAGATCGTAACCCAAAAGAAGCGGAAACGTCTATAATTCAAACAAGAGATTACATTGTATCTTCTAAAGAAAAACTTCGAGCAGATGTTTATACTTCTCTTGTATTTTCATTTAATGAAGTAGTGGCCAAAATAATTATCTCTAGAAAACCTGCTTTGAAGGAAGGAAGCGATCCGACAGCCCGGAATGTTGTAAATAATCCAGATATCTTGATAAATGGATCCCCTACCTATCAAGAATACATGCGTTTAAAGATTGATTCAGCCATGAGTTATATGGATGTCAATGGGCCGCGAGCAAATTTCGCTGCAAAAGCATTTGATCTTACTGCGAGTGAGTTATCAATTATTGACATATTGATGCAGGGGGATCGTCCAAGGGTGGCTAGTGTAAGTAGAAACCTTGAAGCATCTAATGCCCCGGTCAAAGTGGATCCCTTTAAAGCGGCCGGATCTGTTGCAGTCAATACGCAAATAAAAGACGTTCCGGCTTTTGTTGGTTCTCCGGATGCGCTGGCAAAGGCGCGGGCTGTGGAGGCGGCACAATTTCCGAGTATGGCCAAAGGCGGTATTTATACGTTTAAGGATAGGGACGGTGAGATAAGCGGTGTTTTTGATCATATCGATGCAACAGGTGTGGTCTATCTTAAAGTCTTAGTCTCTAAGACTAGCATAGGGGATACTCTTGCGGAAAGATTGATCCGTGCGGGAGTTTTAATGCCGGTCCGAACAAATTCTGTTGTGATGAAAGCTTATTTTACGCTCGAGAGTTTAAACGAAGATCTAAGAACGCAGGTTGAAGCTTTAGGTAAGTTGCCATTGTTACAAAATATGAACGAATTAAAACTCGTTGCTGATATTCGCCAGATCGCAGACGCCAGCGGCGTTATTTGGACAAGTCCTGCCGCAACAAAAGCAATGGCCACTCCGCTTGGATCGATAAAAGAAACTTTAAATACGGGCAGCACCTATGTTTTTCAGACACGGGACGGCAGAAAACATACAGCTGTCTATAAAAATGCGGTGTTGGGCGGTGATAAGATCATTGTTGAGGTGTCAACGCCTGAAGGCAAGGGTATGTTGACGATCAGGGATGTTCTATCGGTTTTTGATGGGAATAATAAATTGGTGTGGTCTCGCGATGCTGCATTAGTTGCGCTTGAGCGCCGCGGTGGTATTGACTTAAACGGGGCTAATTTGAATTTTCAGATCAAGCGCGATGGGCGCGGTGTACCGTTGCCTTTGCCGCAGCAGGATATGCATTTACTTCAGCAGATCGAAGGGTTCGTCCCCACCATCATCGAGATCAAGCCTGTCACGACCTTGCCGATGTTTAGCGCGCTTGGAAACAGTGAAACTCAAAAGTTCGCCAGCGCTTCGTAGGATATTACCTGTCTTTAGCCCTACGATAACATCCTGTTTTTTGTAGCTTGCGCTCATGTTTAATAGTACAATACACCCGTGTTCTTACTCTACGAAATAGTCTTCTTTTTATACTGTATCACCTATGCGCCTTTCCTGAAATTTACCGGGCGTTGGCATGAGGGTTTTCGCCAGCGTTTAGGGCAATTCTCCGCGGATGAAGAGGCTAGATTAGGGCATGCTCGTTCTATCTGGATACACGCGGTGAGTGTCGGAGAAGTGGCAGCCGCGGCCCGTTTTATCGAGCAAATGCGCGATCAATGGCCCGGTGTCGGGATCATTTGTTCGGTCACGACAGTTACCGGTTATGAATATGCCCAAAAAAGACTTGGGGCTTTGGTCACGGTGATCTTTTCCCCTGTTGATTTCAGCCTGGTGACCAATAAAATAGTGGCCTTGATCAAACCAAAAATATATATTTCCGTTGAAACAGAGATATGGCCGAACCTTTTTAAGTCGCTCAATAAACAAAAGATCCCCATCGCGGTGATCAATGGGCGTATTTCTGACAAATCTTACGGCCAATATAAGTTGGTTAAGGGCATGCTTAAAAAAGTGTTGGGCTATGTGACGATCTTTGCGATGCAAAGCGACGAGGATGCCAAACGTATCAAAGCGTTGGGTGCGCCACCTGACAGGGTTTGGTGTGTGGGGAATATCAAATTTGATGATCTGCCCAAAGCGGAAGATGCTCAGATGCATGTTGCTGGTTTCGCGCCCAAAGGGCCTTTATGGATCGCCGGGAGCACGCATCCCGGGGAGGAACAGATCATCCTGGATGTTTTTAAACAATTAAAAGCGGTTTATCCCGAGTGGGAACTGGTCATTGCTCCGCGGCATGTAGAAAGAGCCAAGGAGATCGCGGATATGGTGCAGGCATCTGGTTTTCATTATACTTTCTTTTCACAATCCCGAATGAGCCGTTATGACCCTAATGCCATAACGATCTTAGATACGATCGGTCATTTGCGCAGTCTCTACTCCTATGCCTCGCTTGTCTTCGTTGGAAAAAGTTTGTGTGTTGGCGGCGGGCACAATATCATTGAACCGGCATTCTTTGGTAAGCCGATCATTGTCGGCGACCGCATGTCGAATTTTCGTGATGTTCTGGGGTATTTTAAAAATGCTCAAGCTATCGTGATCGTTAAGGACAGGAGAGAACTGATTCAGAAGGTCGATGAGTTAATGTGTGATGCGCGTAAAAGAGCCGCGTTAGGACAAAAAGCTAAAGCGGTGATCGAACATAATCAAGGTGCGGGCTATAAAATCATGCAGTTGATCGCGCTATGTCTGTAAGGACGTATTGTTACGGTTTAATGACCGACCGCACTCATGGGCTGCTGGATGGTTTTGTCAAATTTTTCCTGTGGTGCGTAAGTTTGATCTATGGGGCTTTAGCCCGTTCAAGGCGATGGGCGTATCAAACCGGCGTTTTGCGGCCTTATCACAGTTCCAAACCGGTGATCAGCGTTGGGAATATTACTTTGGGAGGGGTTGGTAAAACACCCTTAGTGATCGCCCTCGTTACGATATTGGCCAGCCGACAGATACGTGCGGCAGTACTGATACGCGGATATATGCCTACGGGCGAGTTGTTTAGCGACGAAGCATTGATGTTGAAAGAATGTTTGCCGGGCGTGCCGATCTTAACTGGTGCCGATCGTCGTCGCAGCATCGAGGATTGTTTAAAACATCATGCGGTGGATGTTTTTGTGTGTGATGATGCGTTCGGTCACATTCAGTTAGCCCGCGACCTGAATATCGTGGTCATTGACGCGGTTAATCCATTTGGTAATGAACAGGTCATTCCCCGCGGTATTCTGCGGGAACCGCTGGAGGCGCTGACTGACGCGCAGGTGATCGTGCTTACTAAAACAGATTTGGCCGGAGGTAAGGTCGATATGATACGGCAAAAATTGGAGCATATCGCGCCTAAGGCCATGGTGGTCGGATCCACGCATAAACCGAAGGAATGTGTGGATGTTTTTGATAAAACACGGGTAGACCTGACACATTTTAAGGGGATCTCCGTTGTTGGTTTTTGTGCCATCGGGGATACGAACGGTTTCAGGAAAACCTTGCAAGGTTCGGGTTTTCATGTGGTCGATATTATTGGTTTCATGGACCACCATGTCTATAGTGCGGAGGATATGGTCGAGGTGCGTAAATTCGCGCAGGAACATCATGTGCACATGATCGTGACCACTCACAAGGATGCGGTGAAATTGTCCGCTTTCAAGACAATGTGGGATGGTTTTAAAGTGTATTATTTAGGAATAGATCTGGAAATCACCAATGGCAAAAATGTCTTCATTGAAAGAATTATGTCTGTTATCCGTCATTAAGTGTGCGGCGGTAGCATTCCGTTTTCTTCCGTATTCCATGGCCTTAATGATCGCTCGTTTTGTCGGCAGGGTATGGTTTTATATCCTGGCGAAGAAACGTCGGATCATTTACGGTAATTTAAAGACGGTGTTTGCGTCTTCTAAAACACCGCAAGAGATCAAGGAACTGACCAAACAGAATTTCATGTTTGTCACTCAATGTTTTGTGGACCTGATGTGTTTGCCTAAGATCAAACGCCTGGGTTTTGAGAAATATGTGTGTTATGACGGACGGGAATATTTAGAGGCTGCTTTAAAACAGAACAAAGGCGTGATCTTCTTAGCGATTCATGCCGGCAGCTGGGAATTGGGTAGTTTGGTGGGAAGCTCACTTGGGTATGCTTACAATATAGTGGCCAATCAACAGATCAAAGTCCCGCAATTAAGCGACATGCTTAATGAATACCGCGCCATCGCTGGGGCGAAGATCATTGCGCCCGGGACCGGAGTGACGCGCGATATTGTCAGGGCCTTAAAAAGGAATGAGATCGTTTGCCTCTCGTTGGATCAAGGCGGCAAAGAGGGTTTGCCCGTTGAGTTCTTTGGTAAAACAGCTTCGATGTCGACTGGTGCATTGCGATTAGGTTTAAAATTCAAAGCCCCGGTCTGTCCGGTCTGGATGTTCCGCAATGCCGAGGGTAAGACGACGATCCATGTACTGAAACCACTGCAATTAGAAGGGCTGGATGACTCTGATGCGGGGTTAAGACAGGCGTTGGTTCAGGCGGTAAAGGTATTCGAGCACTTATTGAAGGAACATCCTCAGGAATATTTATGGTTCTATAAGTTCTATAAATATTCCACACAGGCCAATATTTTGATCCTGGACGACGGTAAGATCGGGCATTTACGTCAATCTCAGGCAGCGGCCTCAACATTATCAATGGTTTTAAAGAAAAAAGGCAAGATGGTCAGTGTTAAGTCGGTGGGAATAGCATTTAAAAGTCAGCTTAAGGCAAGATTTTTCGCTCTTTATACGGGTGTATTGGCCATTTGCGGGCTGGATGCCAATGAGAGTGAATTGGCATTCTTTTTGACGCCGCAGTCGTACGGCATTATTACAAAGGAGCGCGCTGACTGGATCATCTCTAGCGGTTCAGCGGCGGGCGGCGTAAATTTTTTCCTGAAGCGTTGTTTTGATATGCGCAGTATTTGTATCCTCAAAGCCGGATTGGTGGGTTGGAAGCATTTTGATCTGGCGATCGCTCCTGAGCATGATAAAAAGCTAGGGGCGTTGACACCCAAAATCGTATTCACGAAAGCGGCGTTGAATTTGATCACCCCGGCATATTTAAAGAATCAGGAAGTGCAGCTGCTGACCCAGTATTCACATTTAAAGAACAATGTTCGTTTCAAGATAGGTGTTTTGTTAGGCGGTAATACGAAAGGGATCGAGTTCGACGAAGGACAGATACATGTATTGCTAAGCAAGGTCAAAGAAGCGGCTGATCATTATAATGCTGATATTTTGATCACAACCTCTCGAAGAACTCCGCCTGAAGTTGAAGCGGCTGTTGTCAGGGAATTAAAGGGGTTCGGACGTACGGCATTATGTATCATTGCCAATACTAATAATACTCCTTATGCCGTAGGCGGGATCTTAAGCCTGAGTGATCTGTTGATCGTTTCCGGTGAAAGTGTTT
>JANNCL010000043.1:0-28512 GCA_031386565.1 Candidatus Omnitrophota bacterium | reverse complement strand
TTTGGCGGTGTGGCTGAGGGGACGATACAGGTAGCTTCGAACCGAACCAGTCTTCCGAATTATCCTCTGAATATCAGAAAGTCCAAGGAACACGTTGAAGCCTTGTCGCATACGCTCGCGACTTATGGGGAGTTGGTACGCTTGGCCATAGCTCAATCAGTCGAGCTAAACGATCCTGCTTCTGCGGATATTTTTACCGAGATCTTGCGCGGTGTTGATAAGAACCTATGGTTCATTGAAGCGCATAATCAGTCGACGAATTAAACAATAATAACAACAAAGGAGAATATCATGACAACAGAAACTCACGGCAGGACCAGCAATGCGAAGATCAGTGAAGCACTCGAACTTTTAAATGAAGCGGCGAAAGAAAAACGCGGTGAATTGGAAGGTTTAATGGCGAATAAGTACGCGCATATCCGGGAAGCCATGACGGACGGCGTTGACCATGCAAAAGAATTTGCCCAAAAGACGATCAATGAAGGAAAAGAAAAAGTCATCGCGATCGCGGGTGATGTGGATAAGCGTGTGCATAAAGATCCATGGGTTTACATTGCCGGGGCTGCCGCGATATCGCTTGTGGCTGGATATTTGATGGGTTCGAAACGTAAGTAAATCCCTAACTAACTTTTAATTAAAGATGGTGGGACTATGAATATTGCAAGAATTATCCTGCAATTATGCTCTTCATTCTTCTTGGTGAATATTGTCAAGAGATACAAGAACAGGGCTGCCTTGATGAAGATTAAGGCGGCTCAAGCGTATGTAGCAGGTGTAAAGAAAACGCGGTTATTTTTCTTAGGTGTTTTATTCATTTTGGTTGCTTTTGTGTTCCTGATCAATGGCTTGGTACTGCTGCAAACAGCTTTTCTTAATTATTCGATGTTTAGCACCGAGATGAAGTTCTTCATAGCCCTAATCTTCGGTGGATTTGAATTCTTGGGAGCGGTCGGCATCATGATCTATCTGTTCAGGGAAGCAACATGGATGAAGTTTTGCGAGATCAATGCCGTTGTCGATTTCGCGGTTGGACAAAAGGGAAAGGATGATATCAAAGATTAATTCATTCTTGATGGAGTTGTATCAGCGCTTGCGCCGCAGGGATCGCTCGGATGAGCGGGTTTTAGATGAGTCGCCATTGCGTTCTGAACTATTTTCCAGCGCACAGATGACCCAGCATGGCAAATCGCTCGCGGGTCTGCATCAATTAACCGATGAGCGTTCTTCCCAATTGCTTCTTTCCAGATTAACTGATAATGAAAATATTCTTCTAGACACGCACACATTGATGACCAAAGCGGTCAATGCCAAGCGTTTGATAACACCGGCGGGTGAATGGCTTTTAGATAATTTTTATCTGATCGAGGAACAAGTGCGTACGGCAAAGCGGCATTTGCCGAAGAGTTATCATCGGGAATTACCGCTGCTGCTTAATGGCGCATCTGCCGGTTTGCCGCGTGTTTATGATATAGCGCTTGAGATCATTGCCCATGGCGACGGGCGGGTTGATCCGGAGATCTTAAGCAGTTTTGTAATGGCCTATCAGAATGTCTTACCGCTTAAACTAGGCGAATTATGGGCCATTCCGATCATGCTGCGCCTTGCCTTGATCGAGAATTTAAGGCGCGTTGCCAGTCGTATAATCAGCGTTAGGAACGATCAAGAGCTGGCGGATTCTTGGGCGGATCAAATGGCGGTCATTATGGAAGGTGACCCTAAAAGCCTGATCCTGGTGGTCGCGGATATGGCACGGTCAAAGCCGCCTATGTCCAGTGCTTTTGTCGCTGAGCTCACCCGTCGTTTGCAGGGACAAAGCCCTTCGTTGGTATTGCCGTTGACTTGGGTCAAGCAATGGCTTTCTGAAACAGGATTGACGATCGAGCATTTAGTGCATTTAGGCAATCAGCAGCAGGCGGCAGACCAGGTCTCGATCAGCAACAGCATCGGAAGTCTTCGGCTGCTGGGGGCCGTTGATTGGCGTGAATTTGTTGAGTCGATGAGTGTTGTGGAGGGCATATTACGCAATGATCCAAGTAAAACGTATGCCCAAATGGGTTTTGCGACCAGGGACCGTTATCGCCATGTCATCGAGAAAATTGCCAGGAACAGCAGGTTCTCGGAGGGAGAAGTGGCGCAAAAAGCGGTACAATTCGCCCTTGAGGCAGTTGGTTCGGGGGGAGAGGATGCGCGTAAGGTTCATGTCGGGTTTTATTTGATTGATGATGGATTAAGATCGCTTGAAGAAGCTGTCCATATGCATTTTTCGTTGAGAGAACGATTGAACAAGATCAGAAAAAAATTTGCCACCATGCTGTATTTGGGGGCAATATTCTTTGGAACAATAGTTTTGGCCGGTATTTTGTTGTTGATCGCGGATCTTCAGAACGTTCCTCCATGGGAAGTCATTATACTGTCGCTGTTCTTAGTAACTGCAATGAGTCAATTGGCATTGGAATTGGTCAATTGCCTGGCGATGTCTTTTGTGACACCGTTAGCATTGCCGCGCATGAATTTCCTTAAAGGTATTCCGTTAGAATTCCGCACATTAACAGTTGTTCCAACAATGATCACAAGCGTAAAGAGCATAGAACGCCTTGTTGAGGCATTGGAAGTGAGGTTTTTGGCAAATCGTGATGAGCATTTATTTTTTGGCTTATTGACCGATTTTCTAGATGCAGCGACAGAAACATTACCGCAGGACGAAGGCCTTTTGTTGCTGACCCAGGAAAAAATTGCAGCGCTCAACGTAAAATATAAGAAAGGAAAAGAGGATATTTTCTTCCTTTTTCATCGTCCTCGCCGGTGGAACCCCCAAGAAGGTATATGGATGGGGTTTGAGCGTAAACGGGGGAAATTGGCGGATCTAAATTGGCTGCTGCGCGGCGGTCCCAGTGAAAATTTTTCCAGTATTGTGGGTAACACCGCGGTCTTAAAAGATGTTAAATATATCATCACTCTGGATACGGATACGCAATTGCCGCGTGATGCCGCGCGGGAACTTGTGGCCACCATGGCTCATCCATTGAACAAAGGATTTTATGATAAAAAGAAGCAATGTGTCACACATGGCTATGGCATTCTGCAGCCGAGGGTGAGCATGAGTCTTCCGGGTAGCAATCGTTCTTATTACGCGCGTTTGTATGGTGGAGAACAAGGTATCGATCCCTATACGCGTACGGTATCAGATGTTTACCAGGATGTTTTTGATGAAGGTTCATTTATCGGCAAAGGTATTTATGACATCGATATATTTGAGAGGGCCTTAAAGGGGCGTTTCCCAGAAGGGCAGATCTTGAGCCATGATCTTTGGGAAGGGTGCTATGCACGCTGCGGTCTGCTCAGTGATGTAGAGCTTTATGAAGATCATCCTTTTCGCTATAGTGCGGATATAAAGCGCCGGCACCGCTGGATACGCGGAGATTGGCAATTATTCGGATGGTTGTGGTCGAAAGTCCCCGCATCCGATGGGCATAAGTTAAAGAACAATTTATCGATCTTATCCCAATGGAAACTTTTTGATAATCTACGGCGAAGCGTTGTGCCTGTGGCATTGATGGCTATTTTATTGATGGGCTGGACAGTATTATCATCGCCGTGGTTTTGGACTGCAGTGGTCATGGGTATTATATTTTTTCCGTCTTTTATTTGCTCTTGCGTGGAACTGTTGTATAAGTCCGACAGCGTATTGTTGGAACAACATGTTAAGACTTCAGCCCAGGGGGCATATTGGCGTTTTGCTCAGAGGTTTTTTTCATTGGCGTGTTTGCCTTATGAGGCATACATCAGCCTGGATGCCATCGTGCGCACCGCGGTGCGCATGCTCATTACGCATAAACGGCTTTTGGAATGGAATGTATCTTCCGATAAGGATGGCAAAGGATCGGAGCTGTTTGATGCGTATCGTTCCATGTGGATCGCTCCAATGGTTGCGATCGTGGTCTTCATTTATTTGACAGCAGCATATCCTTATGCTTTGGGACCGGCTCTGCCGATGATCATGTTCTGGGCAGCGTCGCCCGCATTGGCATGGATCTTCAGCCGTTTACGATCACGTAAAGAAGCTGGCCTTGTGCCGGATCAGATATCTTTCTTACGGAAACTTTCACGCAAGACCTGGGATTTCTTCGAAACATTTGTCGGACCGGAAGATAATTGGCTTCCCCCGGATAATTTTCAAGAAAACCGCGGATTTAAGATCGCGCATCGCACATCACCGACGAATATTGGTTTGGCGCTTTTGGCAAATCTGTCTGCGTACGATTTTGGTTATATTACGGCCGCACAACTGATCGAACGCACGGGCAATACGTTTCATACCATGGAGAAATTGAAACGCTACCGCGGTCATTTCTTTAATTGGTACGATACCCAATCGTTGCAGCCATTGCTGCCTAGTTATATCTCGAGTGTTGATAGCGGTAATCTGGCGGGCCATTTGATGACATTGCGGCCGGGTTTGTGCGCCATCAGTGATGCTCCGATCGTGGCGGTACGCACGTTTGAAGGATTGCACGATACACTCATGGTTTTAGTAGATTCGTTGGAAGAGGTTAATTTGCCGCTTGTGGAGCAAATACGACAAGAATTAGAGTTGGCCTGTGTCACGCAGCCAAAAACAATAGAAGAAGCGTGCCAGTCTCTTGGGAAATTGATCCGTTCTGTAAAAGAGCTCACCATAAGGCTATCGCTTACCTCAGAGATCGAAGGGGCTGAGTGGGCTCTGGCTTTTGATAGGCAATGCAGCAATGTGCTTGACGATCTCATTTTCCTCATCCGCAATGATGTTCCCGGCGATGCCATTATCCCTACCTTGCGGCAGTTAGCTTTAAGCGATGGGGCTGTGGGTAAACGCGCTATAGAGAGGATCGCCGGCCTTGAACGCTTGGGAGCGCGATCGAGCGACCTGGCCCGAATGGATTATGATTTCCTATATGATCCTACCCGTCATTTATTGTCCGTCGGATATCATGTGGAGGATAGAAAATTAGATCCAAGTTCGTACGATCTCTTGGCATCGGAAGCGAGATTGTGTTATTTCACGGCGATCGCCCGGGGTCAGATCCCGCAAGAAAGCTGGTTTAGTTTAGGCCGATTATTAACAACGATCGGAGGCAAACCGATCCTGTTGTCATGGAGCGGATCGATGTTCGAATATTTGATGCCGCTGTTGGTCATGCCAACATATGCCAACACGATCCTGGACCAAACCTGTGAAGCTGCGGTGGAGCGGCAGATCGAATATGGCAAACAACATAAGGTGGCCTGGGGCATATCGGAGTCAGGGTATAATGCGATCGACGCTAATCTAAATTACCAATACCGTGCCTTTGGTGTTCCTGGTTTAGGCCTAAAACGCGGTTTATCAGAAGATCTAGTCATTGCACCATATGCTTCTGTCCTGGCGTTAATGGTGTCGCCTTTGCCCGCGTGCCTGAATTTACAGAAGCTTGCGGATGAGGGGATGATGGGAAAATATGGTTTGTATGAAGCTTTGGATCATACTCCGTCGCGGCAACGCCCTGGTCAAAGCAGTACGGTGCTGCGTTCCTATATGGCGCATCACCAGGGCATGAGCCTGCTTGCGCTTGCGTATCTTTTATTAGATAGGCCGATGCAGAAGCGGTTCATGAGCGATCCGCTTTTTCAAGCGACGCTTTTATTGCTGCAGGAGCGGGTTCCTAACATTATCCCTTTTCATGTTCATAATAACGAGCTTTCTAATATCCATACCCTTTCAAGTGATATACAAATGCCTGTTCGCGTGTTGAATAGCCGGGATACGCTGATCCCGGAAGTGCAGTTATTATCTAACGGCAGATATCACGTCATGGTGACCAATGCCGGGGGAGGGTATAGCCGTTTTAATGATATCAATGTCACCCGATGGCGGGAAGATACTACCCGCGACAATTGGGGCATGTTCTGTTATATCCGGGACCTTGATAACGGTAAATTCTTCTCCAATGCGCATCAACCGGCCCTGGTGCATGCGGATCAGTATGAAGCAATATTTTCCGAGGGACGTGCGGAGTTTCGCCGCCGGGATGATGGTCTGGACACCCATACGGAGATCGTTGTCTCTCCAGAGGATGATATTGAATTGCGCCGCGTGAGCATTACGAACCGTTCTAGGAATAAAAGGACCATTGATGTGACCAGTTATGCGGAAGTGGTACTGGCATCCGCTGCCGCTGATGCGCTGCATCCCATGTTCAGTAATCTTTTTGTTCAAACGAAGATCATGGAGGATCAACAAGCGATCCTTTGTTCAAGGCGTCCGCGTTCGGTTGATGAACATCCGCCGTGGATGTTCCATTTAATGGCCGTGCATGGAGTGAAACCCCAGCATGTTACTTATGAAACGGATCGCATGCAATTTATCGGGCGCGGCCATTCACTGGTTTCCCCGTATGTGATGGGACATGAGGCCGTGCTTTCCGGGAGTCAGGGGGCGGTCTTGGACCCTATTGTGGCCATCCGCTGTAAGCTGGTGCTTGAGCCGGATCAAACTGTTGTGGTGGACCTAGTCAGCGGCATCGGGGAAACACATGACGGGGCATTGGTGTTGATCGAAAAATATCAGGACCGGCGTATTGCCGATCGTGTTTTTGAATTGTCCTGGACGCATAGCCAGGTCGTCCTGCGCCAGATCAATGCGACCGAGACGGACGCGCAATTATATGGCCATTTGGCGAATTCTGTGATTTATGCACACGCGGGATTGCGCGCGGAGGCGAGCGTTTTGGTACAGAATCGCCGCGGGCAAAGCGGTTTGTGGGGTTATGCTATTTCCGGTGATCTGCCCATCGTGATATTGCAGATCGGGGATCCCGCGCATATTGAATTGGTTAGGCAAATGGTGCAGGCACACGCGTACTGGCGGTTAAAGGGACTATCCGTTGATCTGGTGATCTGGAATGAAGCCCTTTCGGGCTATCAGCAATTACTGCAAGAACAGATCATGGGATTGATCAGCGCCACCGTCCAGGGGAAGATCGCTCGTAATTCGGGCGAGATCTTTGTAAGGCCCGCGGAACAGATCTCTGGAGAAGAACGCATTTTGCTTCAAACAGCCGCGCGTGTCATTATTTCCGACCGCCGGGGAACATTGGCTAGTCAGATCAACCGGCGTAATCCTGTTGAGGCAACTATGCCGCGTTTTGTTCCGGTTAAGCCGTATCGTCCTGAAAATATTCGTATTGCAGATGTACCGTCTCATGTTCTGACTTTCTTTAATGGATTAGGAGGATTCTCCGCGGACGGGCGCGAGTATGTGATCACATTAAATGCGGGTCAAGTGACGCCGTCGCCATGGGTGAATGTGTTGGCCAACGCGCATTTTGGCAGCATTGTGTCAGAAAATGGCCTGGCGTATACCTGGTATGCGAATGCGCACGAATTCCGCTTAACGCCATGGAATAATGACCCGGTCAATGATCTACAGGGAGAAGCATTTTATCTGCGGGATGAAACAACTGGCCGATTCTGGTCACCCTCGCCTAAGCCGGTCCGTTCTGATAAACCGTATGTGATACGCCATGGTTTTGGTTATAGCGTATTTGAGCACGACGAGGAAGGAATACATTCGCAGATGAGTATTTATGTGGCCCTTGATGATGCGGTCAAATGCGTTGTTCTTAAAGTACGTAATATGTCCGGTCGTGCACGCCGGCTTTCGGCCGCGGGTTATGTGGAATGGGTCTTGGGGGATATGCGTCCCAAAACCGTAATGCATGTCAGCACGGAAGTGGATCCTCTCAATGGTGCGGTATATGCGCGTAATCCTTATAATACCGAATTTTCCCAAACCATCGGGTTTTTTGCGGTGGATGATAGGACACGAACGGTCAGCGGCGATCGGGCAGAGTTTATCGGGCGTAACGGTTCCATTCAAGATCCGGCCGCATTATCTCGTACACATTTATCAGGTAAGGTAGGCGCGGGTTTAGATCCATGTGCCGCCTTACACGTTCCTTTTGATCTGGTCATTGGAGAAGAACGGGAGATCATTTTTACACTGGGCGTCGGAAAAACCATCGATGATGTGCGCAGCTTAATACAACGTTTTGGTGATCAGGCAGGGGCCCATGATGCGCTTGAAGCGGTATCAGCGCATTGGACTCAGACTTTAGGAACCGTGCAGGTGTAAACACCGGATGTTGCGCTTAATTTTTTAGCCAATGGATGGTTATTGTATCAAACGATAGCATGCCGTCTCTGGGCGCGCAGCGGTTATTATCAAAGCGGCGGGGCATTTGGGTTTAGAGATCAATTGCAGGATGTGATGGCGTTAAACCATAGTGCGCCACAATTAATGAGGGAACATATTCTGCGTTGCGCGGGGCATCAATTTGAGGAGGGTGATGTGCAGCATTGGTGGCATCCTCCGTCTACACGCGGCGTGCGCACTCATTGCTCGGATGATTATCTTTGGTTAGTGTATGTAACCTGTCACTATGTCCACAGTTTGGGGGATCATGGCATTTTGGATGAAAGTATTCCTTATATTAAGGGAAGGTCGCTCAATAAAGAGGAAGATTCTTATTATGACACTCCTTATGAATCCTTGGAGGCGGGCAGTTTATACGCGCATTGTAAACAGGCGATTAATAAAGCATTAGTTTTTGGAGAACACGGGATGCCATTGATGGGTTCATGTGACTGGAATGACGGCATGAATTTAGTCGGAATTAAGGGTGCGGGGGAAAGTGTTTGGCTGGGATTTTTTCTTTACGATGTGTTGGTACAATTTGCCAAGATCGCGTTAGGACGGCAAGATCTGGAGTTCGCGAAAGCCTGTCAGGAACAGGCAGCCATATTGCAGGGTAATATCGCAAAGAATGGTTGGGATGGAGAATGGTACAGGCGCGCGTATTTTGATGACGGTACACCGCTTGGGTCGGCGAGTAATACAGAATGTCAGATCGATTCGATCGCTCAAAGCTGGTCTGTTCTCTCAGGCGCGGGGGATCATGATCGGTCACTGATGGCAATGGCTTCATTTAATAAGCGTCTTGTGCGTCGGGACAGCCGTATCATTCAATTGCTTGATCCGCCTTTTGACACATCAAGCATGGATCCCGGTTATATTAAGGGTTATGTGCCGGGCGTTCGTGAAAATGGCGGACAATATACGCATGCGGCCATTTGGGCGGCCATGGCTTATGCCCGATTAGGCGACGGGGCACATGCGTGGGAATTGTTCGATATGATCAACCCGATCAATCATGCCAAAACAACGGCAGATGTGAATGTCTATAAAGTCGAACCTTATGTCATTGCCGCCGACGTTTATGCGGTCCCTCCTCATACCGGCCGGGGAGGATGGACATGGTACACAGGTTCATCCGGCTGGATGTATCGTCTGATCGTGGGATCGTTGCTCGGTTTAAAGCTCAATGTTGATCAAATTACGATCGCCCCGTGTTTTCCAGCGGATTGGAAAACATTCAAAATACACTATCGTTATCGCACAACGATGTATCACATCAATGTTATACGTAAGGTCGGCACTGAACAGAAGCCCGCAACGTTCGCTTTAGTCGATGATGGTGGAGAGCATCAGATCGACGTGTTTTGGCCCGCCTAGAGAGCACTGGAGATCAGTTATACCGGGGTACAATTGATATTCTTTACATCTTCGATAAAATGACACCAAGGATTGAAGAAAATAATAGTCTATGAGGTGATGATGGAAATTTTGTCAACGATCGCAAAATGGGTCTCAGAAAAAGCCGCGAAATCTTTCGTGGCGCTGGCGGCATTCGTTGTGGTTATAATTTGGGCGTTCACGGGTTTTCCTCTTCACTTTAGCGTTACCTGGCACTTGATGATCAGTACACTTGCGGCGGTTATTTCTATTATCATGCTTTTTATTATCCAGAATAGTCAAAACCGTCACACCATTGCCATACAGCTGAAACTTGATGAGATCATCCGTGCCACCAAAGGCGCGCACAATGAAATGATGGATATTGAGAAGCTGACGGATGAGGATCTTATGAGAATACAAAAGAAATACGGCCTGCTTGCAGAGCAGACAAAAGAAGATCTAAGGCTTGGCAAACGTGATACGCACGCCCCGGATATTGGGGCAACGATCATTGAAGAAAAGAAGTCATAATACAAAGGAGTAAATGATGATAAGAAAAATAATCGTCGGCGTTCTAGTCGCTATATTCTCAACGGGGATCTTTGCCTTTGCACAAGAGTGGCCCACAGCGCAGGATATTATGTCCAAGGTTCAAGCGGAGATGGATCTGGATGCGGCGCAATTGTCTAAGGTCAAAGCCATCGTTGAGGAAAATGTTGCCGAACGGCAGCAGGTGAAGCCGCAATCGATTCAAGGCATGACCCAGGCGGAATCGCAGGAGTTTGAGAATAAATTATATGCCCAATTAAGGGATGTGATGACACGATCGCAATTAAATCAGTGGAACGGTATTTTATCACGTCTACTGCAGGAAATGGATGCAAAGTAATCAAAACGGAATGTCGCCATTGACCGCGTTATTCTAAGACGATATACTAGCAGGATGAAAAAGATAAAAACAATCGGGGTGATGACTAGCGGCGGGGATTGTCCTGGATTAAATGCCGTTATTCGGGCTGTCGTGCGGAAATCGATCCAGGAGCTGCATTGTGAGATCATTGGTTTTGAAGATGGTTTTGAAGGATTGATCCATAACCGGCACCGAAAACTTGATGCCGATAATGTTTCCGGGATACTGACCCTTGGGGGGACCATTTTGGGGACTTCTAACAGGGCTAATCCGTATCAGTACCCAGTTAAAGAGGGACATAATCCTGTTTACAAAGACCTTTCCGCTTCTGTTAAAAAAAATTTTAAGGATCATAAAATAGATTGTATGGTGTGCATCGGCGGAGATGGCACGCTTAGCATTGCGAATCGGTTTGTCAAGGAAGGTCTGCCTATCGTCGGGGTGCCCAAGACCATTGATAATGATGTGGTGGGCACCGACATCACTTTTGGTTTTGATACGGCGGTCAGCATCGCGACCGAAGGGGTGGATCGACTGCATACGACCGCGCAGTCCCATCATCGGGTGATGCTATTGGAGGTCATGGGCCGCAGGGCCGGTTGGATCGCGCTGCATGCCGGCATGGCCGGCGGCGGAGATGTTATTTTGCTCCCGGAGATCCCCTATGATATGGATGTGATCGTTACGTGCATTAAAGAACGACGCCGCAGGGGTAAGCGGGCGACCATTGTGGTCGTCGCGGAAGGGGCTAAGCCTCAACGCGGTAAAGAAGTCATTAAAGAAAAGGTCAATGATCCCTCTGATCCGGTTCGTTTGGGAGGTATCAGTTTTGTATTAGGGAAAGAGATCGAGAAGCTTACAGGCGTTGAAACGCGCAATGTGATCCTGGGGCATTTACAGCGGGGCGGTTCTCCATCAGCATTTGACCGGATCCTGGGTACGCAATTAGGTTCCAAAGCCGTCGATCTTATCGCCGAAAATGCGCTTGGGTTCATGGCGGCTGTCCAGGATGGGAAAATTGTCAAAGTGCCCTTATCAATCGTAGCTCAAGGTCAACGCACTGTGCCCATCGACTATCCTCTCATCAAAACAGCACGCTCGATAGGTGTTTGTTTTGGAGTGTAAGCGTTTATATCAATAAAGGTGAAGGATAGATAATATGTTATCGTTGATTGTCTTTATTGTTCTATGTTTCTTCGCAGCCACTGTTGGTTCCGTTCTGACGAATTTCTCGCTTAAAAGCTGGTATGTAACGTTAAGAAAGCCCGCGTGGAACCCTCCCAATTGGATTTTTGCTCCGGTGTGGACATTGCTTTTCATTATGATGGCCGTCGCGGCATCAATGGTTTGGGAGAGATCGCCTCAAAAAGGATTGACTCTGCCGATGTTCTTTTTCTTTATTCAATTGTTATTGAATGTCGCCTGGTCTGCTTTTTTCTTTGGCTTATGCAATGTCCGTTGGGCCTTTTTTGAGATCATACTTCTGTGGCTGTTCATCCTTATGACCACCGCGAGTTTTACATCGGTGTACTGGTTCGCAGGACTGCTTTTTTTACCCTATTTCATTTGGGTTTCCTTCGCTGCATTCTTGAATTTTACGATCTGGCGGTTAAATCGATGAGGGCTGTTTTAATACATTGACGCCGAGCCGTTATAAGAGTATTATCAGGCTGGCTTCAAGGTCTTCTTTCCTTTTATCCTACTCAAGATCTACTTGAGTGGCTTTTATGTTTAAAAGAACAGCTCAGAAAGATACGCCAGCCAAATGTTAAAGAAAAATGCCGCGAATAGGCAGTCCAGGGCCGATGAACAGATACACATCCGTACGAAGGCGATGGAAGCAACAGCGGATGGGATCTTTATCATCGATGCCCAAAAAGATAATTTTCCTATCACCTATATCAATCCTTCTTTTCAAACAATGACCGGTTATGCCAAACGGGAGATCTTGGGACATAATTATTTTTCACTCTATGGCCCTGAGGCTGATCCGCGCATTGTGGCGGAAATAAAACATACAATTGAACTTGGAAAATCATTTCATGGGGAAATGCTCAATTTTCAGAAAGACGGCCGGAAATATTGGAACTTATTGCGTATCGCCCCTATTCGCGATGCTAAAGGTGTCGTCACGCATTATGTGGGGATACAGACCGATATCAGCTTAATGCGGGAAAGGGATCTGGAGATCAAAGAGCAGCGTGAGGCGATCTTGCATGTCACGCGGGTGGGAAAGATGGCGGAGTTTGTATCATCGCTCGCTCATGAGATCAGCCAGCCGTTGACTGCTATTTTAGCCTATGCTCAGGCCGGTCAGCGCATGTTCGGCGATCGTGAGCCTCAAATAAAAGAGATATTTCAGTACATTATCAATGATGATCAACGGGCGGCAGAGGTCATCAGGCGCTTGCGCGTGCTGCTAAGAAAGAGCGAGCCGGAAATAAAGGCGCTGGATATTAATACCCTGATCAATGAGACCGTGATGCTCATAACGACCGATGTCACGGTGCGTAATAGTGTGCTTAAAACAGAATTGAGCGGCGGCCTTCCTATTATCTACGGTGACAGGATACAATTGCAGCAGGTTTTACTGAATCTGATCAGTAATAGTTTTGATGCGATGGAGGGTAATATAGAACCGCGTGAAATGTGCATCCGCACGATATTGAAAGATCCGGAAACGATCCTGGTTGAGGTTTCCGATTCCGGATGCGGTATTTCCGATGAGAACAAGGGTAAGCTTTTTCTTAATTTCTTTACCAGCAAACCGGATGGTTTGGGCATGGGCTTATCGATCAGCCGTTCGATCGTTGAGACGCATGGCGGAAAATTTGGCGTGAAGGATAATAAGGGTCGGGGCGTAACGTTTTATTTTACGATCTCGATCAAGGTTGTGGAGGCGATATGAGCAATGCTGCCGCGATTATTTATGCCGTGGATGACGATGTTTCGATCGGCAGGTCTTTATCATTATTGTTAAAGTCGCATGGCTATCACGTTGAAACATTCACTCAGGCAGAAGAGTTCCTTGCGATCAAACACCCTCAGGTGGCCTCGTGTTTGTTGTTAGATATCCGTTTACCGAATATTAACGGGTTTGCCCTGCAGGAAATAATGGCACAGCGGGGGATAATGACGCCCATCGTTTTTATCACCGGCCACGGCGATATTCCCATGAGCGTTAAAGCGATGAAAGCCGGCGCCATTGATTTTCTGGCCAAGCCTTTTACGGAAGAAACTTTGCTTGCTGCTGTTACCGCGGCCATTACCAAGAGCAAGGTCTTAAATAAAGAACAAACAGAAGTATCCAGGATCAAGCGCCGTATCGCCACGCTTTCTCCTAAGGAGCTAGAAGTGTTCCATTTTGTGGCCCAGGGTCTGATGAATAAACAAATTGCCTCCCGGCGTGGAACGGCATTGCAAACCATTAAGGTTCATCGCGGCCGGGTGATGCAGAAGATGCAGGCCAAGACCGTGACCGAATTGATCGGTTTCGCTAAAATGGCCGGCATTGTCCCTCGAGGAAATTAGAGTAGTTATACCTTAGTACAATTGATTCATTTTCCCGCGTTATTTATAATCCATTCATGTACTCAAAGCTGATGCAGTTAAATGAGCAAGGAGCTGTATTGTTGGAAAGAAAACAGATCTACATCGTTGATGATGATACGTCTGTATGCCGGGCACTAAAGTTCCTGTTGGTTAGTTATGCTTTTGAGGTGCAAACTTTTAATTCAGCGGAAGATTTTTTCAAAATGGTGCCGAATGATGCTCCCGGATGTTTGATATTGGACATCCATATGCCGGGATTAGACGGATGGTCGACGTTGCAGCGCCTGATTGCTTCCGGGTCTAAGCGGTCGGTCATTATCATTTCCGCTGAAAAGAACGGAGACCTCAAAGAGCGTGCTATCAAATTCGGGGCCAAAGGATTCCTGCAAAAACCGGCCAATGACGAAGATCTTGTAAGTTTGATCAATCAAACGTATTCATAAGTAGTTCCCCCGTCGTAAAACTTTAGCATTATACCTTGGTACAATTGAGTTTTTATCCCTCCACGATAATATCAATCAATCAGTATTGATCAATCAGATCTATAAAAAAGGAGAAGCATATGAGAACGAATATCTTATTGGTTTTGGCAGTAGTGTTTTTTACAACTTTTGCGGCAGGTTGCAATATGTTCAGAGGTGCGGGGAAAGATGTGGAGAATGCGGGTAAAAGTGTTCAACGCACGGTAAACCATAACGATTAATATTTTTCTTATCAATAGAGGGGGAAGCGATGAATTTAAACTATTTAAGAGGTTTTGTCATAGTCACGGCCGCGATGTTGTTCGGCGGGTTCTTAGCGCGCGCGGCAGAAACACCGGTAGTTCAGCGGGTAACGGGAGAGATCGGATGGGTGGACGTAAAGCTTGGCAAGTTGGAACTGCATCAAACAACTACGGCCGGAACAGAAACAACAGCCTACAGGATCACTTTGAATGAAACTCGGGTTACCGATACCGCGGACAAGCAATTTTTAAGTGTTGATGATCTACGCGCCGGTCAATATGTCACCGTTGAAGCGACCCAGGGGCAGCCGGACACAATCGTCCAAAAGATCATCGTTGAACCCATGCCGGTCTCGGATTATCAGCAGGCTTTTGGCGAGCTAAAGTCCATTGATGTCGTTGCCGGAACGCTGGTCGTTGAAGAGAGGGTTAGGATCGGACAAGAGGAAAAAATAAGGGTGGCTGATTTTGTTTTTGACCCGAATACCGTCGTTGTGATGCATAGCCCAAGCAAGGAAGCAGTAAAGTTATTCCTAAAGCCAGGGGATGTGATCAAGGTTGAGTTCAAGGACATTGACGGAAAACAACAAGCACATTACATCACACTTTATTCATCGGTGGTGACCAGTACTACCACCACAACAACGACGACCATCACACATTGACCGATGGGTATGGATGGGAGAATAATATGCAAAGCGATACATTAGAAAAAGATCCGGAAACGCCGTTGGATTACCAGGATTCGGATTGCTGGAGCAGTTTATGGCAGTATTTAAAGCGCAGCGGTTCGCGGTTGCGACGATATTTGCTATCTTCGTTTTAGGGTTCATTGTTCTTTCTGCGAGCGGTTGCGCGAGCAACGCGAGTCGGGGAGTGGGGAAGTCTACGATCGAATTTACCTTCCCCGCGAAATTTATGTGGGGGTCGGCAACCTCAGCGCATCAGGTGGAGGGGAATAATGTCAATAATGACTGGTGGGAGTGGGAGCAGGAACATCTTCCTTTTTTGCGGTCTAATTTAGCGTGCGATCATTGGCATCGATATGATGCGGATTTTAAGTTAGCTCAGACGTTAAAACATAATGCACATCGTTTTTCCATTGAATGGAGCAGGGTTGAGCCGCAAGAGGGGCAATGGGATCGCACAGCTTTAGAGCATTACGCGGCTGTGATCAGATCACTTAGAGCAAAAGGCATGGAGCCGATCGTCACCTTGCACCATTTCACACTTCCTTTATGGTTGTCACATCAGGGGGGCTGGTATTCACCGAAGTCGCCTGAGTTCTTTGCCAGATATGTCGCAAAAGTGTCGGAGTATTTAGGCGCTGATGTGCATACTTGGATGACGCTCAATGAGCCGGCTGTTTATACCTATAAGGGTTATTTGATCGGGGAGTGGCCGCCTGGCATCAAGTCGCCGGACAAAGGGCTTCAAGTCTTCAAGAACTTGCTCTTGGGGCATGTTTTGGCATATCAACAGATCAAAGCGGTGTATGCACGAAAAGGCTTAATAGAACCCATGGTTGGGATCGCCCAGAGCGTGCTTATTTTTAGGGCGTGTTCGGATGGTTCTTTAAGGGACAGGATCGCGGCGCGTTTCAGGCATTGGATGTTCAATCACTTATTTGTTCAGGCCTTGATCAGAGGTCGTGCGTATTGTGTGGGTGTTTTTAGCGTGCATTTACCACAAGCGCAAACGTTGGATTTTATCGGATTAAATTATTATACACGGGAATTTGTGCGGCATAGCGGCTTTGGTTTTCCCGGGATGTTAGGGCAGGCATGCACGGCAACCAAGGAGCAGGATCGTCATACAGGGAAAGATAATTTTCTATCTTGGGAGATCTACCCCAAAGGTTTATACACGTTCTTAAAAGATTTTGCGCGGTACAAGATGCCATTATTGATTTCAGAGAATGGGTTAGCGACCGATAATGATACCGAGCGGTCTGAGTTTATCACGGAGCATATTAGAGCGGTGGCACAAGCAGTGCACGAAGGGGTGGATGTATTCGGATACTTGTACTGGTCATTATTGGATAATTATGAATGGGCAGAAGGTTTTGTACCGCGGTTCGGTTTGATCGCCGTGGATTTCAAAACGCAGGAACGTAAGGTCCGAAAGTCGGCAAAAGAGTTCACGGCAATCATCCGGTCAGGAAAGGTGACGTATTAAATCAATGATATGTATCCTAAACCACAGATCTTTCGATTTCAAATAGCGGGGTGCATTGCCGGGGTAACAGATTTTATTATTTATTATTTTCTGGTTCATTTCTTATATTTTAGCGTCGCGAAAGGGATCGCGTTTATAGGTGCGGGTGTCCTTTCGTTCGTGCTGAATCGATTCTGGGTATTCCCGTATGGCAAGCGTTCCTCCTATCGCCAGATGTGGCGTTATGTGCTGATCAATTGCCTGGCCCTGGAGATCAATATCATTACCAACCAGGCGGTTCTCAATATTTGGCCACGCAGCATTGTTGTAGCGTGGGTCATGGCCTCGATGGTAACGGGATTATTGACTTTCATTGGGTTTAAATGGTGGGTTTTCGTTAAAGAATAGGGAAACGGGGTAAATTATGTGGTGGAAATGGTTCCCATGGCGATTTTTGGTAAGGAATGCGGCCCTGAAACAAGGATTTCTGGATCCGATCAAGATATTATCTCAATTACAGAATTTTGCCCAGCCGTCTGAAGTCGCGGCTCCGACAGAATTATTACGGTCGGGGGTTGTTTTGCACGCGAGAGGTCTAATGAACAGTTTGGCCATACAGCATAATCTGGACTGGGTCTGGCCTTATTGGGTGGAATGCCAGTATGATCCTTTAAATATGGCCTTTATCCCGAGATCTTTTTCATTAACACAGATCAATTTAACCCATCGTAATTGGACTGCACTCGGAGTGCCTGGCAGTACAGAATTTCCGCTAGTTGATCCGCGCGGTTTGCTGACGCCTTTTTATGACGGCTGGTCCATTGATGTTTGGATCATCCCTGAAAAAGGCGAGTCATTGATCCCGGCGCGATGCCGCGTTGTTTCACAAAATCTGCTCATTAACGGGAATTTGGATATTGTGACCGAATCAAGTCATGAAGGTTTAAAACTGCGATTGAAGGCGATCGTGGTCGGTTCTTCTATGGAGAGTGTTTGCCGGGTCACGGCCACGGCATTTAGCGCGACTAAAGCAAAATTAGTTGTGTCGTTAAGGCCGTATAATCCCGAAGGGGTCAGTTTTATCAATAACATTACACTTAATGACGACGGCATGGGGTGGCAGGTCAATCACAAAGAATCCGTTTTTTTTGACCGTCGTGCCGACCGGTATGTTTTCTCTAATTATCAATTAGGGGATGTTTATAGCCGCTTGTCTGCCGATGAGGCAGGCTTGTCATCGTATGATCTGGAAAAGAGTGTATCGTGCAAGGTGGGCATGGCCAGCGCGGCCGCGATCTATGTGATCCCGGCGGGAGAATCACGCGAAGTATCCGTCATGATCCCTTTAACACAAGAAAAAGTTCCGCTAGCACCGTTCAAAGAGGCTCAAGACAGCGCGCAGGCGGAATGGACGAAGAGTCTGGAGGGGGCCTGTGTCTTAAAGATCCCCGATGCTCATTTTCAATTTTTATATAATGCGGCGATCCACATCATGATCCTGCATTCTCCCAAAGAAGTTTATCCGGGGCCGTATATTTACCGGCGTTTCTGGTTCCGCGACGCGGCTTTCATTTTGTATGCCCTGTTATGCGTGGGTTTAAAAGACCGTGTCCGCCGTTCCCTTGATTGTTTTCGTTCCCGCCAGACAGCAGATGGGTATTTCCTTTCCCAGGAAGGTGAATGGGATTCTAATGGGGAGGCTTTGTGGATCATGCAGCAGTTTTGCGTGATGACAGGCAGTGTGCCTCCGAAAGAATGGGAAGTGTCGATCAAGAAAGCGGGGAGGTGGATCGTTAAGAAACGTTTACCAAGCCGCATGCCTTCTCCTCATGCTGGATTATTACCGTCGGGCTTTAGTGCCGAGCACTTAGGTCCCAATGATTTTTATTATTGGGATGATTTCTGGGGCGTTGCGGGATTAAAAGCGTCGGCTTATTTAAGCGATGGATATAATGACGCCATGGGTGGGGTGGAGTTCCAG
Source organism: Candidatus Omnitrophota bacterium (assembly GCA_031386565.1). Classification (GTDB taxonomy): domain Bacteria; phylum Omnitrophota; class Gorgyraeia; order Zapsychrales; family Fredricksoniimonadaceae; genus JACQQW01. The sequence continues at coordinate 9,596 of JANNCL010000043.1, read as the reverse complement.
AAAGAAGCACAGTCATTATTGGGGAGCATTGAACAAAGTTTAAAGACTGTCGAGGGTCGCTTGCGAAGACCGGCGATACCGGCATCTCCGTATCGTCGTATGGATACAGGCGCGGTCGGTTCATTAACGGCCGGTTATCCCCTGCGCATTTTGGGCCCCAATGACCCAAGGGTTTTAGATACCGCTGATTTTTTAATGAAGAATTGCCTGGTGCATGGCGGATTCTTTCATGATATGACACATTCAGGGATCAATCCTTATCTGACGCTGCATTTAGCGCAGGTGCTTTTGCGCGCCGGGGATCCCCGGTATTTCGGTTTGATGACAGCGGTGGCGGAGCTTGCTTCACCGACAGGGCAATGGCCGGAGTCGGTACATCCGCGCACCGGCGGCGGCTGTATGGGGGATGGACAGCATGTGTGGGCTGCGGCAGAATGGGTGCTGATGATCCGGAATTGTTTTGTCAGGGAAGAAGGGCAACGCCTGATCCTGTGTTCCGGTATCCCCGAGATCTGGAGTTTAAAGAAAGAGATAATGTCTTTTGGCCCGGCACCGACTAGCTTCGGCGATGTTGCGATATGGATCGATCCAAGCGGCCCAGATATCCTTATTCAATGGCAAGGGCAATGGCTTAACGGAGAACCGCCGATCGATGTTTGTTTGCCGGGCTTTAAAAAAGTAACGATCCTGCCCGGGACTAAGTCGCTTAAGTTAAGCGAGGGAGACCGATGGCCGAAGAATTGATAACACGGTTCAAGGAAGTTATCCTGTTGGGCTCAGGGGTGAAGATCTATCCTGAGGCTATCGAGGAAATCTACACCAAGATCGCCCCGGTCAAGGCCATGTGCGTCTTTACGGTTGCCGGGATGCAAGGTGTAAAGAAATCAAAAGTCCTTTGGGCCATAATACAGCCGGATCTGAATGTTTTTAGGCAATTTGGCGAAGTTAATCTGCGTGCTGTCCTTAAAGAGAGATTTGATAATGCCGCGCAAGCAATGCCGATGTATCAACGTATCAAGGGGTTTACTATCACGTTAGAGGACCTGCCGTGCACATTGCTTGGCTTTATAGATCGACGCGCGATCAAAGCATTATATGAACCCAGAGTGCTTGCCGGCATAGAAGGCGCTCTTCCTGTAGACGAGACGCCATCTGCGGAAGATCTGGGATTGATGCACTCGCTTGAAGGGGTAAAGATCTTGGCTTGTTTGAAAGAGGAAAGCGGAATTCAGCGGCATTTGATCTTGGAAGATTCTTTAGAACTTGATCTGGGCATTGATTCCTTGGGCAGGATAGAGTTAGCATCATGTCTTGAAACTTCTTTTAATCGGGAGATCAGTGAAGAAGCTATTTCCCGTGCTTTTAGTGTGCGCGATCTTATTGTGGGGATGACCGAAGCCTTGAAGGGCGCGGACGTTGTTTCTTTTGAGGATCAGGGTCCGTCAATAGGGCCTAATTATTGGAAAGAACATCTTGAGATATCGCCTAAAAAAGAGACTTTGGAAATGCTTGAACTTAGTACGGGTTATTTTGCCTGGTTGTTCCGGTTATTATTAACGGCTGTTGATTGTTTGCTCTTTAAGGTATTCTTCAATTTTAAGGCTGAGGGGGCCGACAATGTCCCTAAAGAAGGGGCTTATATTATCTTCGGCAATCATACCAGTTTTCTAGACGGTCCGGCCATTGCCGCAGGCTTGCCGCGCCGGCCGGTATTCCAGCTCTTTTATTTTGTTTTTGGACCATATTTCTTCAGGCCTTTTGAAGAGGTGCGGGTATTAAGGAATTTTGTGAAGATGGGCCGGTTCATCCCTTTTGATTTCTCAACTCATTTCTTGGAAGCATTGCGCAGCTGTTATTTTGTTTTACAGAATGGAAAAGGTTTATGTTTTTTTCCGGAAGGTTTGCGCGGGAGTACAGGCAAGATTGGAGAATTCAAGAAGGGTTTTGGTGTTTTAGCCAAAGTGACAGGGGCTAAATTAATTCCGGTGGCGATCGATGGAGCTCATGAAGCATGGCCCAGCACGGCAAAATATCCAAGGCGCTATTCGATCAAAGTGAGATTCGGCAAGCCGCTATTACCGGAAGATCTGGAAAAGCAGGGCTTTGCCATGGGGGCAACCAATAGCTATGAGGCCATTTGCATGGCCGCAAGGAAAGCGTTAGTGGAGTTAAAAGGGAACTCAAAATAAGGAAAAATATATGAAAATACTCATGATGACCAACACGTACGCGCCGATGGTGGGAGGGATAGAGGAATCAATACGTTCTTTTACCGCTGAATTTGAGAAATTGGGGCATGAAGTCTTCATTGTTGCGCCCGAATGCGAGGGCGTTCCCCCTGACGAAGTCGGGGTGATACGATTGAGTGCGATCCAGAATTTTAATAATTCCAACTTTTCGATCGCTTTGCCGATGTCTCATCTCCTGCCGGAATTGATGGAACGCTTCAAGCCGGACCTTATTCATTCCAATCATCCTTTCTGGATGGGGGACATTGCTTTGCGCTTAAGCGCTCAATCGCATATTCCGCTAGTTTTTACCTATCACACTATGTTCGAACAGCACATGCATTATCTGCCGGTTCAGAACGACGGGGTAAAACGGTTCATCATTGATCTTTTCACGGGTTACGCGAATTTGGCCAACCAGATTGTTGTCCCCAGTGAAAGCGTTCGCGCTATCCTTTTGGAACGCGGTGTGACAACGGCGATGGAAGTAGTTCCGACTGGGGTTGATCTAAAAAGATTTGCGCAAGGGGATGGAAAGAGCGTCCGGGAACGTTTAGGGATACCGCAGGATGCGGTGGTCATTGGATATATCGGCCGATTGGCATTGGAGAAAAATTTGGAGTTCCTGGCCCGTAGTGTCGCGGGGTATATAAAATCAGAACCTAAAGCGCATTTTTTGGTGGGCGGTGACGGGCCATTAAAGGAATCGCTTCAGCCGATATTTGATGCAGAGGGCATCGGGGAACGTTTGCATCTGGCCGGTGTGTTAAAAGACCAGGATTTAGTCGATTGTTATCATGCCATGGATGTTTTTGCTTTTGCTTCACAGAGCGAGACGCAGGGCATCGTTCTGGTTGAAGCGATGGCGGCCGGTGTTCCGGTCGTGGCTGTTGATGCTCCCGGTGTCAGAGAAGTGGTGCGGGATGGATTTAACGGGCAATTGATCCCTAGTGAAGATGAAGGGAAATACATCGAGGCCTTGGCGACATGCCTGAAACAACCGCCAGCTGGATCGGCGCGTATGAAAATAAATGCGCTAATAACTTCTAAGGAATTTGCCGTTGATATTTGCGCGGGTAAGATGCTGAAGTTGTATCAAGAGGTCCGCTCGAGAGAATTTGCTATGCGTGATCATAAAGACAGTGCCTGGTATGCGTTAACAGGCCGCCTGCACAATGAATGGGACATGTTCAAGAACATGATGCACGCCGGCGGCGCGGCCATGGTTGGAGCCAATCCTCCTGAGGTGACTGCAGTTAAAGCATAGTTATACCTCGGTACAATTGTTTAAATCCTCCCTTGCCCTAGAATGATTTCATCAGGTGGCAGATCACTTGAATCGAGGAGGATCAGATGAAGAATAGATTTCTAGGTCTTATCATAGTGTTCGCACTTTTTGGTTTTGGGTGCGCGCATTCGCAGAAAACAACGACAACCGAAACAACCACGCAATACCCGTCGTCTGGTACTATCGGGACTGTTCCCGAAGCCCAGCACACAACGGTCGTCAAAGAAAATGTGACGACTACAACCACACCCGCGGCAAACACCGAACACACAGGGATACTAGGCGGCATTGCGCATATTATTGTTGCCATTGTTTCTTTTCCTTTTGTTGTTATCGGCGGTTTGTTCCGGATGATCTTCTAAAGAAAGGAGTACATCATGTTAAATTGGGCCGTTACATTCTTCGTTATCGCCATAGTTGCCGCAGTGCTTGGTTTTACGAATATCGCAGGTTCCGCCATTGACATCGCTAAGATCTTATTCTTCGTGTTCTTAGTTCTGGCAGTTGTGTCATTTATTTTTGGCAGAAAAGTAAGCGCATAGTATTAAAAGAAAGGCCTCATTTAGGGGTGTTGCACAAAAACGTGTATTACTGAAGGGAAGTGTTCCATGAAGTTTAATTATTCAAAAGTATTCTTCACCGCAACTGCAGCAATGTTTTTAACAGGTGCCGTTGTTCATGCGTCTCAAACAGACGGACGCATTGAATCTGCTGCGAAGAATTCATATGTTTATAAGACATACCTTAAAGATGATGCGATCTCAACCGTGTCCAAGGATGGTGTTGTGACGTTAAGCGGTACGGTCAATGAGTATTCTCATCGGGAATTAGCTCAAGAGACAGTATCCAATCTTCCCGGGGTCAAAAGCATCGATAATCAATTGGTGTATAACGGTGAACAGCCGGCCGAGAATTCTGACGGATGGCTGAGCATGAAGGTCAAAGGGTCCTTGTTATTCAATCGTTATGTGAGCGCGGTCAAGACACAGGTCTATGTCGTTGACGGTATCGCTACATTAAAAGGCGAAGCTGAAAGCCAAGCCCAAAAAGACTTGACCGGTGCGTATGCCAAAGATGTTAACGGCATCAAAGAGGTCAGGAATGAAATGACCATTGCCGCGGTGAATCCACCTCAACCGACTATGAGCGATAAGATCGATGATGCATCGATCACCGCTCAGGTCAAGATGGCGTTTTTATCCCATCATTCGACCAGTGCGTTTAAAACAGGTGTCTCTACTGCTGATGGTGTTGTCACCTTAACAGGCGAGGTTAGCAATGGCGCCAGTAAAGACATGGCGGCCAAGGTTGCCAATGATGTTAATGGCGTAACAAGGGTCATCAATAATATGACGATCAACGATGCTTTGACGAAGAATTAAGATGGGCTACCTGGCTGGTATTTGATACCAGCCAGGTATGTATTGAAAGGGGTTTTATATGGAAAAGAAAAATCATGCAGGCGGCAGAAGGATTGCATTAAAAAAGCAGTCCGCGAAATCTTTAAGCGGGCATGTACGGGCTAGGAATCGGGGCATATCAAGAACGCTGCCGGTCAATCAACATGGTGCGCAATTGATGATGTGGCAAGAGAGTTGGTAAGAAAGTTAAAATATTTATTTATCAAGATCAGGGGGCGATATGACCAAGATATTAACCAAAACACTACAGGTGTTTATGTGCGCGGCCTTAACATTGCAGTTGGTAGGGTGCGGAACTATTATGTATCCGGAGCGCAAGGGGCAACGGGCTGGACATATAGATGTGGGAGTAGCATTACTGGATGGTATAGGATTGTTCTTTTTCTTGATCCCGGGTATCATCGCGTATGCGGTTGATTTCAGTAATGGGACTATTTATTTGCCTGGTACATCCAGAAGTTCGCTGGATATGAAGAATATCAAACAAGTAAAGTTTGATCCAAAGCACAGCACTCTTGACAGCATCGCAGGCATCATCAAGCATGAAACGGGTGTGAGTGTTAAGTTAGACGGACAGAATACGCAGATCACGCAGTTAAAGTCTGTCGATGCAATGAATGCCCGTTTTGCTCAAGCATTGAGGGATCAGCAAAATAGCAGTGTCGCATTGTTGAACAGATAGATCAGGGAAGATGTATGTAAAAATGTAGGATCATATGCTGCAAGCCAGAAAAGTTTCGCTTCTTTGATCAATTTAACAAGAATGCGAAACTTTTTTGGCTTTAGTATTGTCTAAACTATTGAAATACTAAAATGCTCGAAGGTTTAACGATAAAGAGCGGGATGATCAACATGAACATTGGAGTGGATAAGGGGAATAGGGGTGTGGAAATGCGCGAGATCATGAAAGTTTTGATGCTATGTTTGGTGTTGGGTGTCTCGTGTCTAAGCCCTACGTTGTCCTATGCTTGGCGCGGAGATCATGGACATGGTCATGGGTATGGACGCGGGCATGATAATTTCAGGTTCAGCATAGGCGTTGGTATTCCTAGCGTTTATTACTATGAAAATTATTACCGCCCGGATTATACCTATGTTTCAGTCCCGGATTATCAGCCGGTTATAGTAAACGGGGTCACGTATTATCTTAATAACGGCAATTATTATGCGTATACCGTGTATGGTTATCAGCTGGTCGCTGCGCCGGTTACGGTCATACAATCGGCTCCGGTCATTGTGCCGTCACCAACACAAGTGACGTCGATCAATATTGCGGCGGATGATAATATGAGTGTCAATATTCCCAGCGACAATGGCGGGTACACGGCCGTGGTCATTAAGAGAACGGCTAATGGTTTCATCGGGCCGCAAAGCGAGTTCTATTCAGAGTTCCCAAAAGTTTCTCAGTTAAAAGCGATGTATGCTAAATGATCTTTAGTTAAAATCTTGTCTTTCGAGCCTTATGAAAAGAATAACTTCGGGTATTATCACTATCACCCTGCCAGATACATACATTACGCGGATGAACATTTAAGATTTTTAGGAGAATTGATCATATTTATGCCGGATGGCAAATAGATGGAACAATTATGATCTGCGGTTAAGTATTCCTACGTGGCATTCTCCGTATTTTTTGTTGTTTATTTTTTGTTCTTTTTGTGAGATATTACATCCTCAATTTAATCACGTCATTCCAAACGATGGGAAGGTTCACATGATCTGGATCATTTGTTTTTGCGCCATGCTTTTCAGCGGCTGTCAGCAGCAATCTCAAGAACGCCATTATACGGAGATCGCCGTCGAAGAACCGCAGTCGAATACCCCGGCGATGCCTGTCATGGGCGCGGATGATCCGCACGCGGGAATGGACATGGCGTCCATGCCGATGCCTGGCGATGATAGCGCTGCCGGAAGCAACTTATTTACCTGGGTTTTACCTAAGGGATGGGAACAAACAGCCGGTAAGGGTTTTCGTCTGGCCAGTTTTCATTTAAGCAATGATGCCAAGGCTATTGATGGCTCCATTGTTAATTTAGCGGGAGCAGCCGGCGGCCTGGAAGGGAATTTACGCCGTTGGATGGGGCAGATCGGCATGCAAACATCCGATGATGATCTTAGCCGTTTGATCAAGAACGCCTCGGGTTTTAAGATCAAGAGCGGTCAGCAAGGCAAAGTGTTCGATTTTACCACCGTGCAGGAACAGGGCAAGCCCGCGGATAAAAGCATGATCGTGGTGATGGTTGAGATGAAAGATTCTACTTTGTTCATTAAGATGACCGGGACGATCGCGACGGTTAAGAAGAATAAAGACAGTTTTTTGAAACTAGCCGGATCGGTCGCGCCTAGTACAGGTGTGGCAAAAACAAAAATGCCTGTGATTAAGGCGTCGCCAGTAGCAGATATGGCTGACCCTCACGCAGGATTAAACATGGCTGATCCCCATGCGGGGATGAATATGGCAGATCCTCATTCCGGGATGGACATGGGGGGCATGGGTGTTGATATGCCGATCGTCGAACAGAAATTATTAGCTTGGGATATCCCTAAAGATTGGAAACAAGTTGGCGGTCACCCCATGCGTTTGGGGACGTTCCGTTCCGCCAGCGATGCAAATGCTTTCGATTGTTCCGTGATCCTTTTAGGCGGAGAGGCTGGTGGTCTTGATTCTAATTTGGCCCGTTGGGTAGGACAGCTCGGGCTTAAGACAACCCCGGAGAATTACAAGACATTGACGACCAAAGCTCAAAGCATGAAGACCAAGGGTGGTCTGGATGTTAAGATCTATGATCTTACCGTGCTGCAAGGTTCCCCGTCAGCGAAAGGCATGATGGTGGGCGTTCTTACCATCGAAGCGTCTTCAGTTTTTGTCAAAATAACCGGGACGGTCGGGTCCTTGCGTAAAGAACGCGAGAGTTTCACGGCATTCGTGGGCTCCTTAAAGCGTAAATAGGCCATGTTAAAGCGATTAAGTTCTTCTTATATAACCGTTATTTGTTTAACCTTGTTGCTGATTCTGACCTTTTGGGGTACTGTCGCTCAGGTGCAGCAGGGATTGTACGCAGCGCAGGAACGTTTTTTTAATTCGTTTTTCTTCTTAGCCGGCGGCTTTCTGCCATTTCCCGGGGCTCAACTTGTCTTGTGGATCTTATTCATTAATTTAGTTTGCATGACGATCTTGACGTTTAAAAAGTACAGTCAATGGATCAATTTAGGATTATTGATCACGCATCTGGGGCTTCTTTTATACTTCGTTGCTGCTTTCATGGTCTTTCATGTGTCACAAGAGTCTTCTATACATTTAGCCGTGGGGCAGAAAACGAACGTTGCTCTTTCCTATCATGATTGGGAAATAGCTTACTGGTCTGGACAAGGAATGGAACGCCAAGTGACTTCTCTTGATGTTCTGCATTTCAAGCCTGCCGTGAAGATACCGTTTGTCGTTCCTGCAGTTGAGCTCACTGTTAAAGAATTTTATTCAAACAGTGCGGCTTTTACCGGCACGAAAAGCATTGCCAGTTCTGTTCTCAATGGTTCGGGGATCACTAGAATCGAAGCTAAACCACTGTTAAAACAAAATGAGCAGAATGTTCCGGGGGGAGTCTTTGATCTTAAGTTTCATGACAGCGCTTATAATTTGATACTATTTGGCGGGGATGATCGACCGACCGCGGTGACCTTAGGGGATCGAACATATTATTTTATTCTGCGCCATAAAACATATCCGCTTCCATTTACCCTTACTTTGAATGAGTTCAAGGCTGAGTTCCTGCCTGGCACGTCGATGGCCAAGAATTATGAGAGCAATGTGACGATCGATACCGGCACCCTCAAGCGGCAAGCGCGCATTTACATGAATAATCCGCTTAAATACAAGGATTATACCGTCTATCAATCCTCCTATGACACCGACAGCAGCGGACGGCAATATTCCACCTTTGCGGTGGTGAAGAATTTCGCCAAGATCTTGCTGTATATCGCCTGTTTGGTCGTTTTCTTAGGTTTGGCATTGCACTTTCTGATACAAGCGTTCCGGGCGAAAAGAGAGTAAATGAAAATAAAAATTTTCCTCATCACGATCTTGCTTTTGTTTTGCGCGGGCATTGGTTTTGCCAAGCCCGGGGTCAGCAACCTTCAGAATTTTAAAGCGATCCCCATTTTGGATGGTGGACGCATTAAACCGTTAGATACCTACGCGCGCAGTTTATTGACCCAATTTTCCGGTCGTGATCATTATGAAAAGATGGATGGGGCGGCATGGTTGGCCGCGCTCTTATTTGACACTGACAGCACTAGCAATGACCGTATTTTCCAGATCAATAATCCGGATATTGCCATTGCCGTAGGCATTCCCGTTGATGCGCATCGCCGCTATACCCCGGCGCAATTAAAAAGCGTGTACCGTAAATTAGCCGAATTGCAGGGGCAGGCATTGGCCATCCCCGATAAAGAGCGGTCAATGGTCGAGAATGAGATCATCCGTGTTTTTGACAACATCAATCAATACGCCGATCTTTCCCGTTCTTTTTTATTTGTTTCTGAAAAAGAAGACAGTCCTGACCTGTCCAATTTAAAAGACATTGCCTTTTTGACCATTCCCTTGGGCCATGATGGGCAATGGTTAAGTCCCTGGGATACGGTGCGGGTCAATCTGATCAATGA